>NZ_JBMGJV010000005.1:0-157630 GCF_051025295.1 Candidatus Dedyshia acidiphila
AAAAAATACCGCATCGCCGTGCTGGCTCGCTCCCGCCCGCACCTCACGATGATTCTCGACCGTCTGCGGCGCGCAGAGATTCCCTTCCGCGGCGTGAAGCTGGACCTGCTGCGCGATCGGCAGGAAATTCTGGACCTGCTCTCGCTGTTGCGTGCGGTGCTGCATCCTGCGGATGCAGTGGCGTGGCTCGCAGTGCTGCGTGCTCCGTGGTGCGGCCTCACGCTGCCAGCGCTCCACACGATTCATGGCGATCTCGAAGGGGCACAGCGCGAGCAGCCCATGCCCGCACTCCTGCGCGAACGCATCGCGTTGCTCGAGTCGGACGATCAGCAGCGGGCGCTGCATGTGCTCACCACGCTCGAAGCTGCGGCTGCGGCCTACGCATCCGGCGCGCTCGCTGCGTCTCCGGCATCGTTCGCGCTGTGGCTCGAACGCACGTGGCACGCACTCGGCGCGCCGTTCTACATAGACGCGGAGGCGCGTGCCAACACAGAGGCGTTCTTCCGCATGCTGGCGGAGATGCCGCCACACTCCCTCGGCACGCTGGAGGCCTCATTCAACCGCAGGCTGGACACGCTTTACGCGGAGCCGGATCCCAGCGCGAGTGACACCTGCGGCGTGCAGGTGATGACGATCCACAGCGCGAAGGGCCTGGAGTTTGAAGTCGTCCTCGTGCCGGCTTTGCACAAGACCTCGAAGTTCGATGATCCGGCGCTCTTTCAGTGGCTGGTGCGCGAGCAGAACGACAGTCAGGAAGAAGAGCTGCTGCTGGCGCCTATCGGCGCGAAGATCGGCGACAAACCGGCGCTGTACGGCTGGGTAGGCAAGATGGCGGCGCGGCGGCAGCGCGAAGAGGAGAAGCGGCTGCTCTACGTGGCGTGCTCGCGCGCGATTCGCGAGCTGCACCTGTTCGCGGCGCTCGAGCGCAAAGCAAACGGAGAGCTGTGCGGACTACGGCCGGGCACGCTGCTGAAAGCAGGCTGGGGCGGCCTCGAAGAGCGCGTTCTGCGCGCTCTCGACTCAGCAGGCGCGACGAGACCGGCCCGCGTGTTCGTCATGCCTGCCAGCACAAATGGCGCGCCGCGCCAGAACGGCATCGTGTCGAGCATTGCTGCCGCTGCGCCGCGTCAGGTGCTGCACCGGCTGCCGTCCGATGCGATTCCCCATCGTGAGCTGGCGGCCGCGCCATCCGCCCAAGCGCACGCTGCGGCTCCTTACCCGTTTGCGAGCGGCGGCCGGCTTGCGCGCGTGCAGGGCCTGGTCCTGCATGCACTGCTGGAGCGGGCAGCGCAGGGCGGCAGCGGCGCGCGGCCGGACTGGTCGCGCCTCGCGCGCCTGCAACTGCGGCAGCATGGCTTGTCGTCAACCATGCAGGCAGAGGCGCTGCGCTTCGTGCTTGCCGGGATCACGCAAGCGCTGGCGGATGTGCATGGGCGATGGCTGCTCGACACACGTCACAGTGCGTGGAACGAATTTGCGTGGACGTCGTTCGGCGGCGATGCCAACCGGCTACTCCGGCAACGTCCGGATCGCGTCTTCCTGGGCGGATTTGCCCCGGGTGAGGCTGGCGCGGAGTATCTCTGGATCGTCGATTACAAGACAGGGATGCCGGCAGAGGGCGAGGAGCCGGCCGACTACGTCGCAGCAGCGCGCGAGCAGTATCGTGAGCAGCTCGAAAATTACAGCGCACTGTTACAAACTGCGTTGCCTGCGGAGGAAGCCGGACGGCGCGAGCATCGGCTGGCGCTCTACCATCCTCTACTGCCGTGGCTCGACTGGTGGCCCGCCTGAGTTAGAGTGCGCTCTGGTGGTGGCGCACATCCGCGCCGCGAATCCAGAAGATGACGTCCTCGGCGATGTTGGTTGCGTGGTCGGCAACGCGCTCCAGGTTGCGCGCGATGACCAGCGCATTCAGTGCCTGCGGCGTCAACGATGGCTGCTCCTTGATCAGTGTGGACAGCGAGTAGTACGCGCCCTCGTTGATCTTGTCGACCTGGTCATCCATGCGCAGCACTGATTCCGCCATCTCGGCGTCACCTTCGATGAAGGACTGCAGCGCCTTACGCACCATGGAAGACGCAAGCGAAGCCATGTGCGGAATGTCGACGGGCAGTTCGGCGGAGGCGAAGGCCTTGAGGTCGCTCACCCGCTCGGCGATGTTGACCGCCTGGTCGCCGACGCGCTCGAGATCGGCGTTGATCTTGATGACCGCGAGGATAAAGCGCAGGTCGATGGCCATCGGCTGCTCCATCGCGAGCAGATCGAGCGCCATCTGGTCGATCTCACGCTCCAGCCGGTTGATCGCCAGCTCGCCGCGCATGACGAGGTCGCAGATGGAGACGTCGCGCACACGATAGGCTTCGATCGCACGCTGGATGGCCTGTTCGGCCATACCCGCCATGACGAGCAGCTTCTCCTTGAGTGCGTCCAGGCTTTGATGGAAGCGGATACGCATCAGCCGAACCGCCCCGTGATGTAGTCCTCCGTGCGCTTGTCACGGGGGTTGGTGAAGATTTTGTGGGTCGAGTCGAACTCAACCAGCTTGCCGGTCAGGAAGAAGCCGGTGGTTTCGGCGACGCGCGCGGCCTGCTGCATGTTGTGCGTCACGATCACGATCGTGTACTGCGACTTGAGCTCGAAGATGAGGTCTTCAATCTTCGCGGTCGAGACCGGATCGAGCGCCGAGGCGGGCTCGTCCATCAGCAGCACTTCCGGATCGACTGCCAGCGCGCGGGCAATGCAGAGCCGCTGCTGCTGACCACCGGAGAGGCTGGCTCCGGATTTCTTCTTGAGGTCATCCTTGACCTCCTCCCACAGCGCGGACTGGCGCAGTGACCGCTCGACCACTTCATCGAGCACGCGGCGATTGCGGAAGCCATTCAGCTTGAGCCCCGAAGCAACGTTGTCGTAGATCGACATCGTGGGAAACGGATTCGGCCGCTGGAAGACCATGCCGACGCGGCGACGAATCTCGACCGGCGACGCTTCGGCATAGATGTCGACGTCGTTGATCAGAACCTTGCCCGTCGCTCGCGCGGCCGGGATGGTTTCATGCATGCGGTTAAGGCAACGCACAAAGGTCGACTTGCCACAGCCCGAGGGACCGATGAGCGCCGTCGCGTGGTTCGCCGGGATGTTGAGCTGAATGTCGTGAAGGGTGTGGTTCGTTCCGTACCACGCATTCAGATCGCTGACTGCAATGCCAACGCCCAAGCTAGCTAGCTCCCTTCAATGTGCCGCGGCTCACAACATAACGCACCAGTGCGACAGAGACGATAATCAGCGCGATCAGCACCAGGGCGCCTGCCCAGGCCAACCGATGCCACTCGTCGTAGGGGGAGACGGCATAGATAAAGATCTGCAGGGGCAGCGCAGCGATCGGCTCGTTCAGGCTGGTGCTGCGAAAGGCGTTGCCGAATGCGGTGAACAGGAGCGGCGCCGTTTCACCGGCAACGCGGGCGAACGCCAGCATGCAGCCGGTCACAATGCCGGCCGAGGCGGTGCGCAGCGTGATTGTCAGCGTGGAGCGCCATGAGGGCACACCCAGGCCGAGCGCGGCTTCGCGAATGGAATGCGGCACCAGCCGCAGCATCTCTTCGCTGGTGCGGGTCACGGTCGGCACCATCATGATGCCCAGCACAACGCCGCCGGCGAGCGCTGAAAAGTGCTTCTGCGGCAGGACGATCAGGGCGTAGACCGCGATGCCCATGACGATCGAGGGCACGCCGTTCAGCACGTCCGCGGTGAAGCGGACGATGTTCCCCATCCGCGATGTGCCGCCGTACTCTGCGAGATAGATGCCGGCGCCGATCCCGAGTGGGATACCGATGAGGCTCGCGATGCCGAGCACCACGCCCGAGCCGACGATGGCATTCTCCATGCCGCCGCCCTTTTCGCCGACCGGCACAGGAATCTTGGTGAAGAAGTCCCAGTTGAGTGAGCTGACGCCCTGCTTCAGGAGGTAGAACAGGATCGCGATCAGTGGCGTGATGACGACGATCGTCGCGGTAACCGCGAGCACCGCGACGATGCCGCTCGAGATGCGCCGGCGCACAACATTGGTGCGGGAAGCACGAAGCGGAGGACGAATGACGCTGGTAGCCATCAGGCAGCCCTCGCCGGCGCGCCGCGTGTCACGGCCCAGACCAGCAGACGCGCGCACGCGTTCACCACGATGGTGACCAGGAAGAGCGCAAGGCCGATCTCAATCAGCGCGCTCAGGTACATGTCGTCGGTGGCCTCACTGAACTCGTTCGCCAGCACGCTGGCCATGGTGTAACCGGGCGCGAGCAGCGACTTCGCGATCTCTGGCCGGTTGCCGATCACCATCGTGACCGCCATCGTCTCGCCCAGGGCGCGGCCAAGGCCCAGAATCACGGCGCCGACGATGCCGATGCGCGCGTTGCGCAACACGCCGATGCGGATCATCTCCCACCGCGTCGCGCCGAGCGCAAGCACTGCCTCACGCTGCACCATGGGCACAGAGAGCATCACTTCACGCGTGAGCGAGGAAATGATCGGCAGGATCATGATGGCCACGATGACGCCCGCGGAGAGCATGCTGTAGCCGGCATTGGGCGGCGAGAAGAACCCGGTCCAGCCGAGAAGCGCCATCAGCTTCGGATTCACGTCGTCGCGCAGGATCGGAATCAGTACGAAGATGGCCCACAGGCCGTAGACGACGCTTGGGATCGCAGCGAGCAGCTCGGTCAGGAACGAGAGCGGGGCGCGCAGCCAGCGCGGGCACATCTCTGTCAGGAAGATAGCGACGCCGAGCGCGAACGGCACAGAGATCAGCAGCCCGAGAAACGACGAGACCAGGGTGCCGTAGATGAAGGGCCAGGCGCCGAAGTTGCCGTTGACCGGATCCCAGGCCGAGCGGAAGAAGAAGCCGAGTCCGAACTTCGAGAGCGTCAGGTGCGAGCGCGACACCAGCTCGTACGCGATCAGGCCGACGATCGCGAAGATGCTGAGGGCGCAGAGCAGAACGATGGCGTGAAACGCACGATCCCCCGCGCCAGAGCCGCTACGACCGCGCAAGAACTTGCGAACGATCGAGGGTTCGCTCGGCGGGACGGGTGGTGTGTTCGCGACGAGCCCGGGACTCGGAATTCTGGGGGGCTGCGTCAACGCAGGTACCTGTGTTTTTTCGGCCACTCGAAAAGAGGCTACCCGGACTGAATGAACAGAAGATGAAAGGACTTACGGGCACATCGTAACGCAAACGAAGCGGCCGCCGATTTGCACCGGGAAGAAAAGAGAGGCGCCAGGGAGGCGCCTCTTGCGGAAAGATTGCGGTGGATCAGGGGCCCGAAGCTATTTCAGCTGGTTGATGGACGCCTTCACCTTGGTGACCACGCCGGCCGGGAGTGGCGCGTAATTGAGTGATGACGCTTCGCTCTCGTGCTCGAGCATCCAGCTCAGGAAGTCCTTGATGACCTTGCCCTTGGCCGCGTCCGCCGCCGGAGTCGGGACCAGTAGCCAGGTAAAGCTCGAGATCGGGTAGGCGTCCTTGCCCGGGGCATTCGTGATGGAGACGCGGTAGTCTGCCGGCATCTGCTTCACGCTGGCCGCAGCCGCGGTCACGTTGTCGATCGTGGGAGCCGGATAGGCGCCTGCGGAGTTCTTCACCAGGCCGGTCTCGATCTTGTTCTGAAGCGCGTAGATCAGCTCAACGTAGCCGATCGCGCCAGGCGTCTGCCGCACAATGCCGGCCACACCCTCGTTGCCCTTGCCGCCCAGGCCACGGGGCCAGCTCGGCGAGGTGCCCTTGCCGGGACCGTTCTTCCAGCTATCACTGACCTTCGAAAGGTAGTCGGTGAAGATGTAGGTCGTGCCGCTGCCGTCAGAGCGATGCACGACGAAGATCTCGCTGCTCGGCAGCTTGGCGCCGGGGTTTTCCTTCTCGATGCGCGGATCGTTCCAGGTGGTGATCTTGCCGAGGTAGATGTCAGCCAGCACGTCCGGTGGGAACTTCAGTCCACCCGGTACGCCCTGCAGGTTGTAAATCGGCACCACTGCGCCAAGCACTGTCGGGATGTGCTGGATCTTCACCTTGGAGGAGGCGATCTGCTCATCCGTCATCGGGCCGTCAGTGGCGCCGAAGTCGACCGTGCCAGCGGTCACCTGGCGGATGCCCGCGCCGGAACCGATCGGCTGATAGTTGATCTGCACACCGTTATGGCTGGCGCTGTACTCGCTGAACCACTTGGAATAGATCGGATTCGGAAATGTCGCGCCTGCGCCGTTCAGCTTCTGTGCATGCGCCACACCTGCCGACGCACAAATGCACAAAGCCGCCGCTGCAGCTAGAAAAGATTTCACTTAGGTCTGCCCCCTCGGAATAGTTGCCGCCACAATTCTTCCGGGCCCTCGTGAACGTCCGTTTACACAGACGTGAAAAACCCGAGAATGCCGCCGGCTTAGATGGCTGCGCTGTGGGGGGTCTCCACTTGCTGCGTCGTGAGGTAGCGATCCGCAACAGGCAGTGTGAACAGGAAGGTGGCGCCGTGGCCAAGCTCGCTTTCGACACGAATGTCGCCGCCGTGGACGTTGACTATATGTCGCGCAATCGACAGACCCAGCCCGGTGCCGCCCGACTCACGCGAGCGCGCCTTGTCTGCCCGATAGAAGCGTTCGAAAATGCGTCGCTGGTGTTCGAACGGCACCCCGGGCCCGAAGTCCTGGACATAGAACTCGACGCGGTCGTCGCGCCGGTGGGCCCCAAGGCGCAAGCGGCCTCCGCTGCGTCCGTACTTGGTTGCGTTCTCGACCAGGTTGCCGAAGACCTGCTGGAGCGCATCCGGATCGGCCAGGACGCTGTCGTTCACCGTCTCGCCGATCTCCATCTCCATGCCTGCGTCCTGCACGACCGGGGCGAGTGAGTCCGCGGCGTCCCGCACCAGCGCACTGGCCCGGAGTGGCTGCAGGCTGAGTTTGAAGTCCGCCGACTCGACCTGCGCCAAGGTCAGCAGGTCTTCCGTCAGGCGGTTCATGCGTCCGGCGTTCTTGAGGATGATGCCGAGAAACTCGCGCGCGATCGGGTCGAGCTGCTCCAGGTCAAGCAGGGCCTCGACGTAGCCGGAGATCGACGTCAGCGGGGTGCGCAGTTCGTGCGACACGTTGGCGACAAAGTCGCGGCGGGTGGTCTCCGCGCGCTCGATCTCGGTGATGTCCGACAGCACGCAAACCGCGCCACCGCCCGGCATGGGCGCGGCGTGCACTTCAAAGACCCGCCCCGGCGCAACGGCGGCGGCCCGCGCGCGAGCCGCTGTGTGTTCGCGCAATGCGGTTGTGACGCAGACCAGCACATCGGGATCACGCACGGTGTGGACCAGGGCTCGCCCCTCGCGAATGGGCTGCTGGGTGAGCCGCGTGATCGAGGCATTCGACCAGATGACCAGCCCCGTCTCGCTGACGGCGATGACCCCCTCCTGCATGCTGTCGAGCAGCGCTGTCAGGTCGCGGCGGCTGCTCTCGAGCGAGTGAAAGGTGGTCTCCAACCGGCTGGCGGTGGTGTCGAGCGCGCGGGCGACCACGGCGATCTCGTCGCGATCTGCTTCATCGATGCGCGCGGCCAGGTCGCCCGCGGCGATCCTCTCCGCAAAGGCGACGATGCGGCTCATACGGTTGGCCACGCGCTGTGCCATGGCCGCCGCCAGCAGTGTTGCCAGCAGCAGCGACACCAGGGACGCAAGCAGAATGTCCCGGCGCAGAAGGTGCAGCTTGCCCTGGATCTCTGCCAGGGGGTAGCCCATGCGGACAATCACGTCACCCTGCCGAACGCCGAGAAAAAGGGTGGCGAAACGAACGTCGCGCGCGACCCCGTCATGGTTACGCAGTGCGGCGACTCCGGGCACGGCATCCAACGCCTCATGTTCCCCGGAGTCGCCCGAACCAGCGTAGAGCGTTCCGTCGGCCGAGAACACGGCGATACGGGCATGCGACGCGGCGGAGGTGGCCGAGAGCAGCTGGGTCATCGCATCCGATGGCGCTGCTGTGGCGGGAACGCCGCTCGCGGCGCTCTGCCCTGTGTGGATCTGGCCCGAGTGACTGGGCCCCGGGTGACTGGTCACCGGATGAAGCTCTGTCGAGAACTGTGCGGCCAGGAAGCGCGCCTCACCCGTGAGCGCCTGCTCCACCTGCTCGCGCAGTGCATGATCGACGATCCTGCGGATCGAGAAGTCCAGGACCGCGGTGCAGATGGTCAGGACCAGCACGAAGGAGAAGAGCAGTTTCGAAAAGACGCTTCCGGTCATGCCCCGGCTCCCGGGCGGCAGACTGCGCGGCCGTCTTCAGGCGCGCGATGGCAAACGGATCGAACCGAGCCGCAGCAAACGCCCCCGACCTGTGCCGCTCTAGCTGGCTTTGGGCATCTCAAAGCGATACCCCGCACCGCGCACCGTCTTCAGATAGCGCGGGTTCTCCGGATCGCTCTCGATCTTCTCACGGATGCGCCGGACGTAAACATCGACAGAACGCGGCGTGACGAAGCGGGCATCGCCCCACACCGCATCGAGAAGATGGTCGCGGCTGAAGACGCGCCCCGGGTGGCGGGCCAGGTAGTCAAGCAGCCGGAACTCGGTCGCGGTCGTGGTGGTCAGTTCCCCGCGGACTTTGAGCTGCATCGCATTCGCGTCAATGATGACTTCTTCGAAGCTGATGATCGACGGAGTCGACGGGCGCTCGAACCGGCGCAGCACCGCTTTGACCCTGGCGACCAGTTCGCGCATGGCGAATGGCTTGGTGATGTAGTCGTCCGCCCCCAGCTCGAGGCCGAGGACGCGGTCGTTCTCACTGGCGCGCGCGGTAACGAAAATGATGGGCACGGTGCTGAGTCCGGGGTGCGCGCGCAGGCGCCGGCATACGTCGAGACCGTCGCCCCCCGGCACCATGATGTCCAGCAGAAACAGTGCAGGTGCCTGGCGCTCCGCATCGGGCAGCAGGTTGGTGGGCGTGGAGAAGGTGCGGACGCCAAAGCCGGCGGCCTCCAATTGATGCTGCACCAGGCGGGAGATATCCGGATCGTCTTCGAGTACGAAAATGGTCTGGCTCAAGAACTGTCCTTACAGCAAGATACCGGACGCAATCAGCCGTCTGG
Source organism: Candidatus Dedyshia acidiphila (assembly GCF_051025295.1). Classification (NCBI taxonomy): domain Bacteria; kingdom Pseudomonadati; phylum Acidobacteriota; class Terriglobia; order Terriglobales; family Acidobacteriaceae; genus Candidatus Dedyshia; species Candidatus Dedyshia acidiphila. The sequence goes on from NZ_JBMGJV010000005.1 coordinate 9,101, forward strand.
CGTGCCCCGCCCAGAGTACCCGATCCGCCCCGACACAATGCGAAAGGACGATGAATCGGCGGCCCTGTGTCCGTGCCCGGACTGGTACAGAAGTCGCAGATGAAGAACAAATGGCGAATGCTATACTCCGCAAACTAGATGACGGTTCGCAGCCTGAACCGACGACGAGGTCCCATGTGTCTCGGGTTCCAACGATCCTGTGTATTGATGACGAAGTGCTCGGGCTTGAGATCCGCAAGGTCGTCCTTGAGCGCGAGGGATATGTCGTCTATACCGCCTCGGATGGCCCGACCGGCATAAAGTTGTTCCGGCAGAACACGGTGGACGCGGTCGTGCTCGACTTCGCCATGCCAGGGATGAATGGTGCGGCTGTGGCGCAGGCTTTGCGGGAGATTCGGCCCACGATCCCCATCCTGCTGCTCTCGGCCTACCTGACGTTGCCTGAAGAGGTCCAGCGCATCGTCACCATGGTCGCGAACAAGGGCGACGGCGCCCTGATTTTGCTGCAGAACGTAAGAAAGTTGCTGGAAAGCAGCGGAGAGACCACATGACCGACTCCCCCGTCGGAGTACGCGAGTTCAACCGCATTGTCCGCACCACGCTCTTGGTGCCGGTGACGGTGCTCGCTGTACTCGCCGGGCTGCTGGTGTGGCAGGTGGGGGCGGCTCTTCACCTCCGGCAACAGTCAATCGTGAACTCCCGTACGGTCGATCAGTTGTTGAACATGCAGCAGCACATGATTGACCAGGAGACCGGTCTCCGGGCCTATCAGCTTACCGGTCTGCCTTCGGTCCTTGCACCGTACAACGCCGGGTCGCAGGCGCTCGAGTCGGATATGCAGCATCTGCAGCGCCTTTCCGCAGATGCCGGCGTTCCGCGAGCCCAGACCGCGCGCCTGGAGCAGGACGTCCACGCCTGGCAGAGCTGGGCGGCTACCGTGCTGGCACAACCAGCGCCGGCGCCGGAGGCGGTCGCCGCCGCGCTGACCGAGCAGGGCAAGGCCCTGATGGACACCCTTCGTCAGGATTTTGAAGCAGACATTCAGAACTCAGTCCGGCAGCGCGACGCCAGCGTGACACGACTGGATCAGCGCGTCAGTCGTTTCCTGCCCTTTGTCCTCGGCCTGGCGCTGGCCGGCGGCATCAGTATCGGGATCTTCGCCAGCAGCCGCCTGCAGCGCGTTTCAGATGCCTACGAAATGGCGCTCGGGCAGGTCAAGGAGCGCAATACGGAGCTTGCCGGAAGCAGTCAGTTGCTCTCGACCACACTCGAATCCATTGGCGATGCCGTGATCTCGCTCGACCGGCAGGGAAACATCCGTTTCATGAATAAGGTCGCGCAGAGGTTGTGCGGCTGGACGCTGAGCGAAGCTACCGGCCAGCCACTTGCCACTGTGCTGCACGTGACTCATCCGCAGACGCACCAGCCGCTTGGGGATTTGCTAGAAGACCTGGAGCGCTCAGGCGCCCTGACCCTGACCCAGGAGGGGACCCTGCTCTCGCGCGACCAGACTGAATATGCGGTCGATGCCAAGGCGTCCATCATTACCGACCAGGAGAGCCAGCCCGACGGAGCTGTCGTCGTCTTCCGTGATGTCACGGAGCTGCGCAAGGCCGAGGTCACGCTGATCGCGAACGAGAAGCTCGCGGTGACCGGCCGCCTGGCTGCGAGCATCGCGCACGAGATTCACAATCCGCTCGACTCGGTCGCCAATCTGCACTTCCTGATTGCCCAGGAGAACGATGCGCACCGGCGCAGCGACTACCTGAAGCTGGCGCAGCAGGAGCTGGCGCGCACGCTGCAGATCAGTCGCGCCATGCTGAGCCTCTACCGCGAATCGCCCATCCCGGTGCAGGTCAACCTGGAAGAGCTGATCAACAGCGTGCTGCTGCTGCTCGATCGCAAGCTGCGCGACCAGAACATCCACGTCGAGCAGAGCTACACGCATCCGGTACACGTCCACGGCTACCCGGGGGAGTTGCGGCAGGTGTTCACCAACCTGATTGCCAATGCCGGCGAAGCGGCTGGTCCCAATGGACATGTGCGCATCATCGTCCGCCCGGCGAGCCCGCTCGACGGCCGTGCCGGCACGATCGTCGAAATCGCCGACAGCGGTCGCGGCATCGCGCCGCATGTCGAGAAGAAGCTGTTCCAGCCCTTTATGACGACTAAGGGCGAACGCGGCACCGGACTCGGCCTCTGGGTCAGCCTCGGTATCGTGCAGAAGCATGGCGGCACGGTGCGCATCTCGAACGCCATGGATGGCGACCTACGTGGAGCTGTCGTCCGGGTCTACCTGCCGGAGCGCTCGAGCCAGACCAAACCGGACGAGGATCTCTCCGAGACGCCGCTGATCGCTCCGCCGTTTGAGACCGCCGACTACGCCTTCACAGCGAAGCCACAGGCAATGTCATAAGGTCGTCCACCAGGGCGACTTCCTTCTGCACGAAGGGCTCCGCGTACCGCACCCCAGCCAACTGACCATAGTGCCGCGCCTCGGCAAAAGTGCGCTCCCGAATCTCTTCCTCGGGAACAAACAGGCCGCTTCCCCGCTCCGCGTTCGCGTATTGCGAGCGGTAGGCCATCAGCGCGGCATAGCGCTGCTCGACGTAGGGCGTGATGTCCACGACAAAGCTGGGCCGGACATCGGCATAGAGGCTCGCATACACGACCTTGTAGGGCCGGTGCGGCGGTGCACCCGTATCCACCCGCGCGAGTCCACTGACGAAACAAGCCTCATAACCCAGCGTCGCGCTGGTGTAGTGGTCGGGGTGACGCCCCTGCCAGTATGGCAGGATCACCACGCGCGGCCGCAGTTCGCGCAGCACGCGGACGATCTTGATCCGGTTGTCCCAGGTGTTTTCGACGCGTCCGTCGGGGATGTCGAGGGCGTCACGCCAGCTCACACCCAGGATGCGGCCGGCGGCGGCGGCCTCGGCGGCGCGCTCCGCGGCTGAGCCACGCGTTCCGGCCTCGCCCTGCGTGAGGTCGAGGATACCGGTCTCCAGGCCCAGTGCCCGCATGCGCAGCAGCGTGCCGCCGCAGGTCTGCTCCACGTCGTCACGATGGGCCGCAATGGCCAGGATGTCGATGCGGGAGTGCGACGCTGGCGGCGGCTCTGGCATGGCGCTGCCCTAGTAGGTCGTGTTGTTTGCGTCCGAGGAGCCGTCCATGTAGGCGACATCCGAGACTGTGCCGGTCACGGTGACGTTCGTATTGTCGAGTTCCGTAAAGTCACCGGTGCGGTAGATGTGGACCTGCCCACCCTCGCCGACATAGATCTTGTGCAGGCCCTCGACATTGGCGATGCCCGTCAGGTCACCGATAAAGCGGTCGACCGTGACAGCGCCCCGCCCTTTCGTGGCGAGCGAGGCGAGATCGACCCGCGCCAGGCAGCCGAACTGGACGACGTTTCCGTTCGCATCGGGGATGCCGGCCTGGTTCTGCGCAAAGCGCTCCCCGCTCTGGCAGCGCTGTGAGCCGATCCAGAGCGTGTTGTCGTCGGCGAAGCTCATCTTGTTATGCGCACCGTCGCTGATCGAATACTGGCCCGTGACCTTGAACGCGTTGAGATCGACGACACTGAGTGCGCCGGCGAACAAGCCTGAGCCATTCAGGTCGGTCATGAGGTGCTGGCCTGCGACGTACATGGTCGTACCGCTCTGGATGGCGTTGGTCGCTCCGCCGGGCACAGGAAGCACGGTGCCGGCCTGCAGGTTCAGCCCGGAGGGGCCGCCCACGTTCGTGTTCAGGACGGAATTTGATACCGGAATTGTGACGATCCCGCCATTCGGCTGCGACCCGCCGCATTCCTGTCCGCAGTTCAAGACATAAATGCTCTGGCCATCCGACGAAAAGATGGCCTTGCGAGGCCGATCGAAGGCGCCGTTCGGGTCCTTCACTTGATTCACGCAGTACTTGGGCAGGCTCTGCGGCTCGCAGTCCTGGTAGCCCGCAGCCTGCCAGTCAGCGGGGTTGGCGTACTGGGTGGACTGTGCCTGCGTGAGTTTGAAGAGTGTGTAGACCAGATTGCTGTTCTGCACAAACCCTAGTACGAGCGTCGCATTCGCGTTCATCGAGACGCGATCGACGCTGGCGATGTTCATCAGCAATGGCTGGCCGACCGTGGGGTCGTAGACGAGCATGGCGCGACTGTTCTGCTCCGCGGCGACAAAGTAATCCAGCCGGTGCGAACCGTAGATGCTCGTTGCGATTGAGCTGCCGGAGACGACCGTGCTGCTCACCTTCTCCTGCGAGTAGTCGATCCCCACCAGAGTGCCATCGCCCGAGTTGTAGACCAGACCGACGCGCTCTTCTGGCAAATTCTGGATGCTGACAGGGTTTGATCCGCTGAACCCGCTGATCGAAAACTGTCCGTTGGGATTGTTGAAGGGGTGGCGGATGTCATAGTAGGCATCCATGAACTGCAGCGAGCCGACCGGATTATCGACGGCCACGAGCACACGCTGCGTGAGTCCGCTGGGGGGCAGTGTGCGCCCCGCGAAGTAGAAGTTTTTGCCGCATCCGAGCAGAGTGAACGAAACCAGCACCGCGACAACAGCAGCGGCAGCCAGGGACAGACGACTTCTCTTCTTCAAAATGCTTCGGACCTCAACCTTCAATTCGGCAATTTGTGTGCGGAAATCGCAGTATAGCAAAGGGTTTGGTGTTCCCGTGGCTGCTCGCTTAGCATGAGAGGATGTCACGGCTGACCACCCTCTTCTCCACCCGAACCATCCTGTGTGACGGGGCCATGGGGACATCGCTGTACAGCCGCGGCGTCTTCCTCAACAAGTGCTTCGACGAGTTGAACCTCACGCAGCCTGAACTGGTCCGCTCCGTGCACGAGGAGTACCTGCAGGCCGGTGCGGAGATCGTCGAGACCAACACCTTCGGCGCGAACAGCTTTCGGCTGGAGCGCTTCGGTCTCAAGGATAAGACGCGAGCCATCAACGAAGCGGGAGCACGGCTGGCGCGCGAAGCCGTGGCGCAGCTCGCGGACAAGCAGGCAGGCAGCGGATTCGTCGCCGGCTCGGTCGGTCCGCTCGGCGTTCGCCTGGAGCCGCTGGGAAAGACATCGCTCGACGAGGCACGTGCTGCGTTCGCGGAGCAGATTGCCGGACTGGTGGCTGGCGGTCCCGGGGTCGGCGTCGATGTCCTGGTGATTGAGACGATCTCAGCGATCAACGAAGCGGAGCAGGCGATCCACGCTGCACGCGAGGTCGCCGGCGACATCCCTGTGTTCGCGCTGGTGACCATCGACGAAGACGCGAACTGCCTCGACGGCACACCGGTAGAGATCGCGGCAGCCCGGCTGGCTGCTGCCGGTGCGGATGTGCTGGGGTGCAACTGCTCGACCGGGCCGGCTACGGTGCTGACCGGCATCGAGCGGATGCGCGCTGCTACCGATCTGCCACTGGCCGCGATGCCAAATGCCGGCATGCCGCGCAACGTGGATGGCCGCAACCTGTATCTCTGCTCGCCGGAGTACATGGCCAGCTTCGCGCGGAAATTCGTACGGGCGGGCGTTCAGTTTGTGGGCGGCTGCTGCGGCACCACACCGAACGACATCCGCGCCATGAAGTCCGCGATTCGCGCGATCGACGCACAGCGCACGACGGTGCCGCAGCAGGCGCGCGTGCCGATCGTGACTGAAACGCCACCTGCCCCGCTGGCCGATCGTTCAAACATCGGTGCGCTGGTTGCGGCGGGCGAGTTCATCACGATGGTCGAGATTGTGCCACCGCGCGGCATCGACTGCAGCAAAGAGATCGCGGGCGCGGGACTGCTTGCCGGCACCGGTATCCACGCGATCAACGTGCCGGACTCACCCCGCGCGTCGGCGCGCATGAGTGCGCAGAGCCTCTGCCTGCAGATCCAGCAGCACACCGGGATTGAGACGATCCTTCACTACACGTGCCGCGATCGCAATCTGCTGTCGATTCAGTCCGACCTGCTGGGCGCGTCCTCACTGGGGCTGCGCAATATCCTCTGCCTCACCGGCGATCCGCCGAAGCTCGGCAACTACCCGGACGCGACTGCAGTCTTCGACGTGGACGCGATCGGGCTGGTGAACGTCGTCAACCGGCTCAACCACGGGCTCGACATCGGCAGCAATCCGATCGGCGCTTCGACGGGCTTCACGCTGGGGGTGGCGGCAAACCCAGGTGTGCCGGACATCGAGAATGAGATTCGCCGCTTCGCGTACAAGGTCGAAGCAGGCGCGGAGTATGCGATCACGCAGCCGGTTTTCGATCTGCGCCTGCTCGAGAGCTTTTTGCGCCGTATCGAGAGTTTCCGCATTCCGGTCGTCGCGGGCATCTGGCCGCTCACCAGTCTGCGCAACGCTGAGTTCATGAGGAATGACCTGCGCGTCTCCATGCCTGAAGAGATCATGGCGCGGATGGCCGCGGCTGCAACGCCCGATGAAGCGCGCAGCGAGGGCATCCGGATCGCGCAGGAGATGCTGGCTGCCGCCCGACCGATGGTGCAGGGCGTGCAGGTTAGTGCGCCGTTCGGCCGTTACGCGCTCGCGGTCGAGATCGTGCAGCAGGTGCTGCCGTCCACCGCGTAGCACACGCAATCGAGCACGGGAGTTGATGTCGCCATGGCTACATTCGAAGAGTCGCTGAAACAGCTGGAGAGTATCGTCAAGGACCTGGAGAAGGGCGAGCTTCCACTCGAAGACTCAATCCGCCTGTTCGAGCAGGGCATCCACTTGTCCGCGGTGTGCAAAGAAGAGCTCGACGCCGCCGAGGGCAAGGTGCAGATCCTGCTGCGCCAGCGCGATGGGTCGGTGAAGGCAGAGCCCTTCCCACCGCAGAGCTAATCGTCACGGTCGCAGGCGCTTATTGACCCCGGCAGATGTACAGCCAGTCATCCGCAAAGCAGCGCATCTCCGGCCTCCCATCGGAGTGCAGTTCCCTCTCGACCTGTGCGGCAGACGAGCGATGGAACTCATCCTGAAAGACGACGAGGTCCGCGTGCCGCAGCAGGGTGTGCGCCCAGGCAGGGTCGCGATGCGCTCGCACGACCAGGTCCGGCAGTGCGTTGGTCGCACCGGGCACCACGGTGCCATCCAGCTCCGGCTGGCGCGTGTTGACGGGCATGGTCGCCATATCGAGGAATGGAGCGTCCAGCATCACGTCGCCGGCGCGGCGGATGAGTCGTACCCCGGACCACTCGAGCGGGCGGAAGCGCAATACCGGATCGGCCTGGTAGGGCGTCGCGGGAAGAAGGAGTGCGTTCACGTCTGTAGCCTGCACTGGAATGCGCTCCGCAATGGCTGCCCGGCGCGCGGTGGGAACGACCCGTTGTTGGGCCAGCACCAGCGTAACGACAAGTGCAAGCGCACTGGTGGCCATCACCAGGGAGCGCCAGCGCCGCGACAGAGGCGGCCCGCCAGAGGCTGAGGCCGCAACACCGCACCATGCAAGGATGAGCATGCGGGTGTTGAAGTAGTAGCCGCCATTCATCGTGTCCGGCAACGCCGGCAGCACCAGCAAAAAGAGCAGCGTGGCCATCGCAAGCGCGTCTACAGGGCGCCAGCCCCCGGCGCGGACACGCCAGGAGCGCAGAGTGAGGAAGACGCCGATCGCCATGCACCCGTAGAGCAGACCGGTGTAGACCAGCGTGGGGCCGGAGATGCGAGCGAAAAGCCCCAACCCGTACAAGGTGGCGAACTGCCGGAGGGCCAGCGTGACATGGATGTGATGGAGGAGATTGCTGCGCACCTTGTCACCCTGCGTGAACAGCGCGACATAGCTCATCAGTACGCAGGCTCCGGCCAGCGTCAGCAGGTCCAGCCGCCAGCCACGCCTGCGCTCCGCAGCCGCAGCGTCAGCCGGTCCGAAGCGTCTTCCCGAGAGGTCGATAGCGCACACGGCCAGCAGCGCAACCAGCGGAACAGGGTGCGCCAGCACAACGGCAGCAACCAGCAGCAGAAAGACCGGGCGCCGATACCGGCTGTGCGCAAACCAGACGGCCAGTGCCACCATCGTGATCCCGACCGAGAGCACGTAATTCTGGAAGCCCATGAAGAGTGGCCAGTTCAGGAGCACCGGAAGGATGAGGAACGAGGTGATGGCGCCGTTCTTTCCTGCCGCCGTGCACAACGCGCGAAAACCCGCGGCGAGCGTCACGACGATGATCGCAGCGACTAGCTTCTCCACCAGAACCGCGGGGAAGACCGCGAGCAGCACGATCAGCAGGTAGTAGTAGAGGCTGTAGGGCGGCAGCACATGGCGGATGACGAACGCGGCGGTCAGCGGGCCATGCGCGCCGTGGAGCAGCTTGGCCAGCACGGTCGCGTAGTAGAGATGCACCGGGCCGTCCTCGCTGGGAAACACTGGAAGCAGCAGGATCCAGACACAAGACGCGAGCACTCCAGCCCAGAAGAGCAGGCTGTCGGGGAGCGGATGTGTCGTGGGCTTGGCTGCGGCAGTATTGCTGAGCTGGGAGCCGCCGATTCGGGGATCACTTCGAAGCTGGGAGGACACCCACGCCAGGCGAGCTGTGGAATCTTTGTGCAATCCGTCCTCACTGGCTGGTGGTGGGGTCATCGATCGCCGCCTTCCGGAGGAAGACGGACGGCCCGGTCATCGGGTTACAATCCCGCATCCGGGCAAACGTTCTCTGAGGGCCTGCCCGAGTCCTGAACGGCGAGGTCTCGCAAACCGATGCATCGAGCTGCCCTGTGCGCTTTTCTCTCTATCACTCTGTTTGGATGCGTCGCAGCCAGCGCGCAGAATACGCCGGCGGCCACTCTCACGCTCGACGTAGCGCATGCGCGCGGCCAGGTCAGTCCCATGCTTTATGGGCTGATGACGGAAGAGATTAATCATGCGTTTGACGGCGGACTGTATGCCGAGATGGTGCGCGATCGGGCGATGACCGACCACGCGTTCGGGCCGCATGGCTGGCTGGCTCTTGAGCAGGGCCACGCACGCGCCACTCTGCTCGACGACCAGAAGAGCGGGCCGAGCCAGGTGCTTACAGATAGCCTGCGCGTCACCATTACGGTGGCGGATACAGACAATCTGGCTGGTGTAACGAACACCGGCTTCTGGGGCATGGCGGTGCAGCCGCAGACTGAGTACAAGGGCTCGTTCTATGCGAAGGCAGACCACGCGTGGAGCAGCCCGTTGGCGGCGCGCCTGGTGAGCGACCGTACCGGAGCCGTGCTGGCGAAGGCGACTGTCTCTGGCGTGGGCACCGGTTGGCAGCGTTACACGTTCACGCTGCACACCAGCAATGTACCGGATGTGTCAGTCCAGAACCATCTCGAGCTAGCAGCCAGCGAACCGGGCAGCCTGTGGTTCTCGCTCGTCTCGCTCTTTCCGCCTACCTACAAGTCGCGCCTAAATGGATTCCGTCCTGACCTGATGGAGAAGCTCGACGCGCTGCACCCGGCGTTCCTGCGGCTGCCCGGCGGCAACTACCTTGAGGGCGATCACATCAAGGAGCGCTTCGAGTGGAAGCAGACCATCGGCCCGTGGGTAGACCGGCCCACGCATCGCAGTCCCTGGAACTACCAGTCCTCCGACGGCATGGGCCTGCTCGAAATGCTCGAGTGGTGTGAAGACCTGCACATGGAGCCGGTGCTCGCCGTGTATGCCGGCTACTCGTTGCAGCAGGAGCATGTGGACCCGGGCTCGACGCTCGAGCCGTATGTGAAGGATGCGCTGGAAGAGATCGAATATGTAACCGGCGATGTGCACACCAAATGGGGTGCGGTGCGAGTGCGCGACGGTCATCCCGCGCCCTTTGCCGTACGCTATGTCGAGATCGGCAACGAGGATGAGTTCGACAAGTCGCATAGCTACGACGGTCGCTACGCGCAGTTCTATAAAGCCATCAAGGCCAGCTACCCGCAGCTCCAGCTCATCGCAACGACCGACGTACACAGCGTGAAGCCGGATGTGATCGACGAGCACTTCTACCGCTCGGCCAACGAGTTCTTCGCCGATGCTCACCACTACGACAAGACGGACCGCAACGGACCGAAGATCTTTGTCGGTGAGTGGGCCACGAACGAGGGCTCTCCCACGCCGGACCTGGGCGCCGCACTAGCGGACGCGGCGTGGCTCACCGGTCTCGAGCGGAACAGCGATCTCGTCATCATGGCCTCATACGCGCCACTGTTCGCAAACGTGAATCCAGAGGCCTCGCAGTGGTTCACGAACCTGATCGGCTACGACGCACTGTCGAGCTTCGGCTCGCCGAGCTACTACGCGCAGGTGATGTTCGGTGCACACGTCGGCAAGGAGATCGTGGATGCCAAGATAGACGGCGGCAATCCTCGCTTCTTCAGCTCGGCAACGCGCGATCCGCAGACGGGGCTGCTCTACCTGAAGCTGGTGAATGGCTCGTCGGTGCCGCAGGGAGTCAGCATTCATGTGAACGGGGCGAAGGACATCGCCGCGCAGGCCGACGTCACTACCCTTGCCGGGCACTCACCGCAGGAGACGAATACGGTGGCCGATCCGCGCCGCATTGTGCCCGCGAACTCGACCCGCAGCGGTGTCGGCGCGGCGTTCGATCACACGGTGCCGGCGTACAGTGTGCAGCTCATCCAGCTTCACGCGCGCTGAGTTATGAGCGTTCAGCAAGGGCGGCGCGCCTGCGCAGCAGGAGATAGATGGGCACGCCGCTCGCGATGATCAGCAGACCCGGCCATGTTGTCGTCGTGCGATAGATGAACAGGACAACCAGGATGACGGAAGCGCCGACGATGTAGAGCCCCGGCAGCCATGGGTAGCCCCAGGCGCGGTACGGACGGTTCGCATCCGGACGCGTGCGGCGGAGGCGGAACAGTCCAGCGACGGTGAGGATGTAAAACAGAAGCGCGGCCGAGATCACGTAATCGAGCAGGTTGCTATAAAGATTGCCATACGCGCCGGTGACACGGTCGTGCGTGCGCGGAAGCACCAGAAAGGCCGACCAGAAGCATTGGATCGCGAGCGCCCAGCCTGGCACACGCGCCTTGTTCAGCAGGCCGGCGCGGCGAAAGAATAGTCCATCCTGCGCCATCGCGAAGCACGCACGCGCCCCGGCGAGCGTTAGCGCATTCACCGTGCCGAAGGTGGAAACCATGATCAGCCCGGCCATCAGGGCGGCGCCCAGCCCGGGCAGCGCTGCATTCACAGTGAGGGTGGCAACGCGATCCTGCGGCGCTGTCTGTATGGAGTGCAGCGAGAGCGCCGACAAGTAGCACAGATTGCACAGCAGGTAGAAGACGGTAACGCTGCCCGTGCCAATCGCCAGTGCGAGCGGCAGGTTGCGCTTGGGGTTGTGGACCTCGCCGGCGACAAACGTGATGTCATGCCACGCATCGGCGGAGAAGAGCGAGCCCGTCTGCGAAACGCAGAGCGCGATGAACAGCCCGAAGGCGGTCGTGGCTTCGAGTCCGTGGATCGGCGTGACGTCGACCGGGTGCCACGGATGTGCGAAGTTCGCCAGCAGGATGGCCGGGTGTGTGTACGCGACGACGGCCCCCAGCACCAGCAGTGCAGCCATGCCGCCCAGCTTCGCCACCGTGAAGACGTTCTGGATGAGCTTGCCCCAGCGGACCCCATAGCTATTGAAGAAGGCGATCAGCACAATCACAGCGACGGCCAGCAACTGCGCGGTCGAGAGTGAGAGCGCATACCCAGGCACGATTTCAACCGGCCGCATGAGGTAGCGGTCTTCGCGTATGCCGGGCAGCAGCACACCGCTGAACCGCGCGAACGCAATGCCAACGGCGGCGATGGTGCCTGTCTGGATCACGGTGAGCAGCGTCCAGCCGTAGAGGAAGCCGAGCCACGGCGAGAACGCTTCGCGCAGGTAAACGTACATGCCGCCGGCCTCGGGCATCATCGCCGCAAGTTCGCCGTAAGACAGCGCCCCCGCCACCGTTAGAACGCCGGTGATGACCCACCCGACCAGCAGCCAGCCGGAGCTGCCGAGCAGGCGCGTGATCTCCGCGCTGACGATGAAGATGCCGGAGCCGATCATGACGCCGGCCACGACCATGGTCGAGTCGAACAGCCCGAGCGCGCGATGGAACTCGGTTGGCGGATCGACTTGGGTGTCGCTTTGGGTGTCGCTGACTACTGGCAGGTCAGGCTCAGGCATGCAGTCGGGGGTCCTTCTCGCTCTGGATGGTTGTGAAGCCTTAGCTTACGCGTGCGCCCCGAACCAAGCCCAGTGCTGCGTCCGGCACGACCACCGTGAACACCATCTGATAGAACAGTGCGGATGAGACAGAGCTGCGCACCCGCTTCGCTAATCTGGTTCGCCAGCGAGACCACGCGATGAGCATGTCCGGCTACTCGCCGATCCGCGCACCGCGGGGCAACACGCGCACCGCGCGCGGCTGGATACAGGAAGCGGCAAAGCGCATGCTGATGAACAACCTCGACCCCGAGGTGGCCGAGAAGCCAGAGGAACTGATCGTCTATGGAGGTCGCGGCAAAGCCGCGCGCAACTGGGAGTGCTACCACGCGATCATCGACACGCTCGAACGCCTGGGCAACAACGAGACGCTGCTGGTGCAGTCGGGTAAGCCTGTGGCGGTGCTCGAGACCCAGCCGCTCGCGCCACGCGTGCTGATCGCCAACTCGAACCTGGTGCCGCAGTGGGCCAACTGGCAGGAGTTCGATCGCCTCGATGCGGCGGGCCTGATGATGTACGGCCAGATGACGGCCGGGTCGTGGATCTACATCGGGACGCAGGGCATCCTGCAGGGCACGTACGAGACCTTCGCTGCGGCAGCGAAGCAGCACTTTGGCGGCACGCTCGCAGGCACGATCACGGTGACTGCGGGCCTGGGCGGAATGGGAGGAGCGCAGCCGCTTGCCGTGAAGCTCGCGGGCGGCGTCAGCATCTGCATCGAGGTCGATGCGCAGCGTATCGATCGCCGGCTGCAGACGCGCTACCTCGACCAGTCCACCACCTCGCTGGACGATGCATTGCGCCTTGCTGAACACGCGAAGCGCGAGCGACGCGCGTTATCGATTGGGCTGCGCGGTAATGCAGCCGAGGTGCTGCCAGAGATGGTCAGGCGCGGCTTCACGCCGGACCTGGTGACTGACCAGACCAGCGCGCACGACCCAATGTGGGGCTACCTGCCGCAGGCACGCGAGGACGAGGACCTGAACACGCTGCGCACGCGCGAGCCGGCCGTCTACCTGGAGCGTGCGCGAGCAGCCATGGCGACCCATGTTCAGGCGATCCTCACGATGCAGCAGCGCGGTGCGATTGCATTCGACTACGGGAATAATCTGCGCACGCAGGCCAGGCAGGCCGGCGTGAGTGATGCATTCAACTATCCCGGCTTCGTGCCCGCCTTTATTCGCGATTCTTTCTGCGAAGGACGCGGACCCTTTCGCTGGGTGGCGCTCTCCGGTGATCCGGCTGATATCGCGAAGACCGATCGTGCGCTGCTCGACCTGTTTCCAGACGATGCTCGCCTGCAGCACTGGCTGCGCTTCGCCTCGACGGAGATCGCGTTTCAGGGGCTGCCCGCGCGGATCTGCTGGCTCGGTTACCGTGAGCGCGACCGTGCCGGCTTGCTCTTCAACCAGATGGTGCGTGAGGGGCAGCTTGCGGCTCCCATTGTGATCGGGCGCGACCACCTCGACGCCGGTTCGGTGGCAAGTCCCTATCGCGAGACCGAAGCGATGCTCGACGGATCGGACGCCGTCTCCGACTGGGCGCTGCTCAATTTCGCCGTCGGCATCGCGAGCGGCGCAGCATGGATGAGCTTCCATCATGGGGGTGGCGTCGGCATGGGTTATAGCCAGCACGCGGGTTTGGTCGCAGTTGCCGACGGCAGCGACGAGGCAGAGCAGCGCCTGCGTCTTTGCCTGACGAATGATCCCGCCATGGGTGTCGTCCGGCACGCAGACGCGGGCTATGACAAAGCTCGCGAGGTCGCGCGCACACGCGGGCTCGATCGACCAGAGATCGCATGATCAGCCAATCCTGCGATCGGCTGATCATCGGAATCAGCGAACTGGTGACGCCAACGCATGCCAGCGTGAGCCGTGGTCTGCAGATGCGCGAACTCTTGGTCATTAAGGACGCCGCGCTTGCGATCACTGCGGGACGCGTGACGTGGATCGGACCCGCAGGAGAGTGGCAGGGCTCCACGCAAAACACAGTCGCTATGGGTGGGCGCGCGATGCTGCCGGGACTGGTCGACCCGCATACGCATGCGATCTGGGCGGGCGACCGGCTGCGTGACTTCGAAGCGCGTGCCTCTGGCGTCAGCTATGAGCAGATTCTCGCCGGGGGCGGTGGCATCCGGAGCACCGTGGAGGCTACGCTGGCGGCGAGCGATGACGAGCTTCTCACCGCAGCCAAGCAGCGCGTGCATGCACTGCTGCTCTCCGGTGCGACCGTAATCGAAGTCAAGAGCGGCTATGGCCTCTCCATTGAAGGCGAGCTGCGGCTGCTCGACGTGATCGCGAGACTCAGACAGCAGTCTCCTGCACGCATCATTCCTACGCTGCTGCTGCACGTGCCACCCAGGGATTCAGCAGAGCTCGAGCAATACATGCGCCGCGTCGAGACCGAACTCATCCCCGAGGTTGCGCAACGCGGGCTGGCAACTGCGGTGGACATCTTCGTCGAGCGGGAGGCCTGGTCCGCCACACAGGCCGAGCGCCTGCTCGGCTGCGCGCTCGATCACGGGCTGCGGATCAAGATGCACGCAGAGCAGTTTCAGTCTGTCGGCGGGCTAGAGGTTGCAGTGCGGATGGGCGCGCTGAGCGTCGATCATCTTGAGGCCATGCATGCCGGACAGCTCGCACGATTTACTAACGCAACTACGGTTGCGACACTTCTCCCCGGCGTATCTCTGCACCTGGGACTGCCGCCCGCGCCGGGGCGCAAGCTGATCGATGCCGGCGCCGCAGTCGCCGTCGGCACTGACCTCAATCCCGGCTCGAGCCCGCTTTACTCCTTACCTGCGGCACTCGCCTTGGCCGTGCGACTGAATGGACTCACGCCCGCCGAGGCTCTCGTGGCGGGAACGACCAATGCCGCCTACGCGCTTGGGCTCAGCGATGCCGGCGCGATCGCGGCTGGTGCGGACGCCGACTTCGTCGTGCTTCATTCGCATGACTGGCGCGACCTCGTGTACACGCTCGGCGCATCACCGGTACGCGAGGTGTGGCGCAGTGGAGAGCGTGTCGTCACAACTCTGCAGGAGCAGACACCGTGAAGGCGACGGCGTACGAACCGGAGCTGCTCTATCGCGACGAGAGATTCGTGCGTGGCGGCCGCATGCTGGTCGAACCAGACGGGCGGATCGGGAACGAAGCCGATGCTGAAAAAGTTGTCCGGCTCGTGGGCAAGGTGCTGCTGCCGGGCTTCGTCAACGCGCACTCACATGCGTTCCAGCGGCTGATACGTGGGCGCGCCGAATCGCGTGCTGTCAGCGGGCGCGACTTCTGGTCATGGCGCAACACCATGTACCAGGCCGCGGCAGCGCTCAGCCCGGATGACATGTTCGACGTGACGCGCATGTGCTTTCTCGAGATGGTGAAGGCCGGTATCACCACGGTCGGCGAGTTTCATTACGTGCACAACCGACCCGACGGCACAGCGTACTCCGATGCGAACACGCTTGCGCGGCAAGTCATCCGCGCTGCGCACTCGGTCGGCCTGCGTATCGTGCTGCTCCGCTCTGCCTACCTGCGCGCCGGCTTCGAACTCGCTCCCGATGCCGGACAGCAGCGCTTCTACGAGAGCGCTGATACGTACATCGAGAACACCGCAGCTCTGCTGGACGAGATGGCGGGCGCGTCTAACGTCACAGTCGCTGTTGCACCGCATAGCCTTCGCGCGGTGCCGCTGAGTGATCTGCACAGGATCGCGAGCTGGGCGCGCGAACGCAAGCTGCCAATCCACATGCATGTCGCGGAGCAGACCGGCGAGAACGATGCATGCCTCCGCGAGTACGGCGCGACCCCAGTGCAATTACTGGCGCGTGAGGGCCTGCTCGGCCCCGATTTCGTCGCCGTTCACGCCATTCACCTCGATGACCGCGAACGCGAGCAGTTCGCCGCGTCGGGAGCCATCATCTGCTCCTGTCCGACTACGGAGCGCAACCTGGGCGATGGGATCGTGGCTGCGGATGCGTCGCTAGCGCTCGGTGTGCGTCATGCATTCGGATCGGACAGTCAGGCGCAGATTGCTCCACTCGAGGACGCCCGCGAACTCGACTACCATCTTCGCCTTCAGCAGCAGCAACGCGCCGTGCTCGACCAGCCGAGCGAGGATCGGCCTGCGATTGCACCTCTGCTGCTCCGCTGCGCAACACGCACGGGTGCCGAAGCGCTCGGTACCGCCGCAGGAAACCTTCGCGCAGGCGAGCTGGCAGACATGGTCACGTTCGCGCTCAATGACCTCTCCATCGCCGGGCATCACGAGACGTCACTGCTGCCGGCGCTGGTGTTTGGTGCGGAGCGATCGGCCGTGCGCGATGTGATGGTTGCAGGCCGCTTCATCCTGCGGGATGGTCATCATCCACTCGAAGAAGAGATCGTGCGGCGCTACCGTGAGCTTTCCGATCGCGTCTGGGGGCCGCGTTGAGCCGAGTCACGGAACACCTCTCAAACCTGATCCGCATTCCTTCCGTATCGACCGTGTCGAATCTTCCAGTCATCGAGTACGCTGCGACAGCACTGGCGCACGCTGGCTGTACGATCACAGAGCTTCCCTACCGCGATGGCAACGGCATCGAGAAGATCAACCTGATCGCAACACCTCGCGAGCAACCGTACCAGCAGCGCGAGGTGGAGCTTGCCTTTGTGTGTCACACCGATACGGTGCCGTATCCCGCGGATTGGCAGGATGCGCTCGAACCGAAGCAGGTCGACGGGAATCTGCATGGGTGTGGCGCCTGCGATGTGAAGGCATTCCTCGCCTGCCTGCTTACCGCGGCTGAGCGGCAGCAGACTATCGGTTCCAGCGTCTGCATTGTCCTCACGGCTGATGAGGAGATTGGCTGCTTCGGTTCGAAGCAGTTGCTCCGCGATGGCCGGCTGCTACCCAAGCGAATGGTGATCGGCGAGCCGACTTGCCTGCACCCGGCACGTGCGGGCAAGGGCTACTGCCTGGCGCAGGTGCAGTTCCGCGGGCGCGAGGCCCACAGCGCGCACCCGCAGCAAGGAGCCTCCGCGATCTACGCTGCCGCGCATGCCCTCGCGGCAGTCGAGCAGCTTCAATCGGAGCTGGAGCACCAGCGCCATTCCTTCTTCTCTCCGGCGTTCACGACGCTGAACGTGGGCACCATCGCTGGCGGCACGGCAAAGAACATTGTTCCCGCCTCGGCCGAGTTTCTGCTGGAGTGGCGTCCTGTGCCGGGTCAGGCCGCGCAGCGCGTGCCGGACGCGATGCGGGCAGAGCTTTCCGAGATCGCGGCGAAGTCTCCAGGCGTCCAGACCGAGTTCACGCAATTGCGTGAGCAGCGCGGCTTCGAGACCCCGGCCGATGCACCACTCGTGCGTCGATTGGAGAGGCTGGCGCATCGCCCAGCGACATCAATCGCCTTCGGATCAGAGGCCAGCCTCTGGTCCGAGGTGTGCGACGAAATCGTCGTCTTTGGACCGGGTGACATGCAGACCGCCCATAGCCGGCGCGAATGCGTGCCCATAGCCGAACTCCAAATCGCGGTTGAAGTTGTGCAGTCCATGCTGCAACAGAGCTCGTAGGCACATCCAAATAGCAGGACTCGAATGGGGCTGCCCAGGGCTGCCTGCTTCGGCAAATCGACGCCATACCGCGACCTACCGGTCATCAGGTCGGCGCAGTCCCACTCTGGCTCTTGATTACTACTGGTCTGGTTCCTGATGCTCTTCAACTCGCTTCAGTTTCTGTTTGTGTTTCTTCCGCTGGCCCTTGCCGGATACGTCGTCGCTGGACGGTTCGGCGGCCGCGCGGTGATCGGCTGGCTGGGGTTCATCTCAGTCGTGTTTTATGCAGTGTGGCGGTATGAATTCGTCATCCTGCTGCTCGGGTCCGTGCTGGTTAACTTCGCGTTCTCCCGCTTGATCGACCGGGCACGTGGCCGGGAGCAGTTGCAGCGTCGCTTCCTGCTCGCGGGCATCGCCTGCAATCTGCTGCTGTTGTTTTATTACAAGTACCTCTTCCCTTCACTCTCCGGGCTCGGTCGGCTTGGGATCCTGCATCACCAGTTTGCGGGCACACTGCTGCCGCTCGGCATCAGCTTTTTCACCTTCACGCAGATCGCCTATCTGATCGATCTTCAGCAGGGCTCTGCGGACCCTCAGGGTTTCCCCGAGTATCTGCTGTTCGTCACCTTCTTTCCTCACCTGATTGCCGGACCCATCCTGCACCACGCGGAGATAATGCCGCAATTCCGCCGGAAGCAGTTCCGGCTAAACCTGGAAGACGTCAGCCTGGGCTTCTCGCATTTTGTGATGGGGCTGTTCAAGAAGGTCATCCTGGCGGACAGCATCGCGCGCGTAGCCGACCAGGCATTTGCAGGGCCCTCCTCCCTTACGGTGATCCCCGCGTGGATTGGTGCGCTCACCTACATGTTGCAGCTCTACTTCGATTTCTCCGGCTACTCCGATATGGCAATAGGGCTGGCGCGCATGTTCTCGATTCGCTTCCCGATCAACTTCGATTCACCGTACAAGGCTGCGAGCATCATCGACTTCTGGTCGCGCTGGCACATGACGCTGACGCGCTACATCACGGTCTATCTTTACAATCCGATGTCGCTGCGTGTGAACCGCCGGCGCCTTGCGAAGGGCAGGACGATCTCCCGCCGCGGCGCGAGCACGCCGGAGGGCTTCACCCAGATGATCGCCTTCCCGACATTCATCTCTATGATCCTGGTCGGCGTTTGGCATGGCGCGGGGTTGCAGTTCCTTATCTTCGGACTACTGCATGCCGTGTACATCACCGTGAATCATGGCTGGCGACTGCTGCGCCGCAAGCGGCCCACCGCCGAGCTTCCAGTCTGGCGTCATCGCCTCGGCGTGGCTGCGTCTGTCGGGCTGACTCTCTTCTGTGTGGTGATTGCGCAAGTCTTCTTCCGCGCCGACTCATCCCATGGGGCCTTCGCCATGCTGGCTGGCATGTTCGGTCTGCATGGAACGAAGCTGCCACCGATGGGCACGCTGCTGGCGAGCATCGTGCGCCTGCCGATCCGATTCGCTATCGTGTGGCTGCTGCCGAACACGCAGCAGATTCTCGGCTTGGGGCGGCCAGCCACCGCTCCGGCGGCGCTCGAGCGTTTCTACGAACGCATTCTGCCGTGGAAGCCCAACGTGACCTGGGCTCTGGCTCTCAGCGTAGTTCTGCTGATGTGCCTGAGTTGGATCGAGGACACGACACGCTTCCTCTACTTCCAGTTCTAGAGCAGCTACTTTCGCTTTTATCGCGGCGCGGTCTGCAGCAGTCCCGGATCACGCTGCCGCAGCATTGCGGCGAAGTCAGCGGTGTCGTGAGGAGCAGCCGAGGGCAGCAGGTGATTGCCATCCGCGTACTCCGATGCAGGATAGACCAGCGGCGGCTCCAGTCCCATGCGACGCGCGAGCGCATCGTACGCGGGGATCGCCGGGTCGCAGGAGCGCACCGGGCTGACGTAGAAGATCACGCGCGTGCCCGGCTTCTCATATCGTTTTCGCAGAGATGCGAAGTAGTCCGGATCGAACGGCGGCATCGGCTCGGTCCCGCCTTCGCAGACCTTTTCGATCGGTAGCGGGTCTTTCATTTGGAAGTAGCCGGAGTGCGCACGCAGCATGTCGATGTTGTGCCTGTAGGTGCGCTCTGTCGGATCGAGAACGTTGTAGTTGATTGTGAAGACCTGTTGCCAGACAGTCTCCATGAAGATGACGGTCTTGCGTCCGTGCGCCAGGAAAAAGCGCAGCGCGTCCACCGGACGACGCACCCGGTCCACCATCAACCAGCCATCGACGATGCCGCTGTCCTCATCCAGCTTCGGCGCACGCAGATGACGCGGGTGATAGACGAAGACAATGGCGCGGGGCGCTGGACTTGCCGCCAGGAAATGATCGAGCGTCCAGGTGCCCGTCGTGGACAGGGCGATGTACGGCGTGGACAACATGCACGCGTGGAGGCCTGTCTGCTGCCTGAGAATCAGGGGATCGATGCCGGTCAGCCCGGTCGAATCGCCATAGATGACGACATTGCAGGGCTGCCCCGCCATTTGCACGTGATACTCCATCGCGTGCCAGAAGATGCGCCGTGACATGTGTACGAACAGATTCGTGCGGGCGAGTGGCAGCGCGAGCAGGAAGCCAATGATTGGCAGCAGAATCAGGATGGAGAGATACCGCAGGTAAGCCCGGCGTGGCTCGACGGCGGCAAGCCGATGCTCTTCGCTCATCGGCGCTTGTGCGAATGTGGCCATCGAGGGCGAAACTCTCCTGAAGATGGGGTGGGGCTCAGGAGTGCTTACGCGCAGTACGACCATCGCCCTTGTCACATTCGATGCAATCGTCTGACGGAGTTTCCCTCCGGAGAATCCCTAGCTCCACGTCAATTCAGGGTTGATCGAGGCTGCTGCGTGCAGCCTTCGATCTGTGTCTATGAATCACTCTGTCTATGCTGCGAATTCAGACGCATGCGGGCCCAGAGGCAGTCGAGAGTGCACAGGGATTGTGGAGAAGCCGGGCTGCAGACCTGGCCTGTGCGCTCGCAGGCGTGTTGTTCACCTTCGCAATATCGCTTCGATTGAGCGCAGGCAAGTTGCTCTGGGAAGACGAAGTGCTCGGCTGGACCATGCTGCGCGACCCATCGCTGCGGCACATGTTGCAGAGCTGGCTCCATGGCACCGACGGCGGTGGCGCGCTCTTCTACCTCACCGGACGGTTGTGGTTTCACGTGTTCGGAGCGTCAAACGTCTCATTCCGCTGCTATTCGGCCGCGTTCTTCTCGGTGGCGTTCGTGCTGGTCTGGTTCCTGGTGCGCCGCTACTATGCCCGAACGGCGGCCATCCTCGGGGTGCTGGTGGGCTGGTTCCTCAGTCCCACGCTGGCGCCGCACATGGCCGAAGGGCGCTTCTACGGCCTGTTCGTCGCTTCCGCAGCAGGCGCGGCGTGGTGCGTGCTGTGGCCGGGCAAAGGCAAGCCGGGCTGGAGACGGCTGGCGGTTACGTTTCTGGTGTTCTCTTCGCTCGCCACCAGCCATATCCTGGGCGTCTGCTACAGCTCCTGCATGATTGCAGCATGGATGGTGCTGGACTGGCGAGAGCGACGGCTCCGGCCGGCACTCTACCTTGCCGCTGCCGCGGCCTGGCTGTGGCTGATCCCGAGCCTGCCCGCGGTACGCGCATCCGCCGCTGTGGGCAGGCCGCATTTCTGGACAACGCAACCGACCTTCTCATACTTTCTGCTAGCTTACGGTGGCGGCAGCCTGAGGGCGGCGCTGCTGGCGGGCGCCGCGGTTCTGCTCCTTGGCGTCGCCTGCCTCTCGCCTCAGAGGCGTAGCGCCATGCGTCAGGAGCTGCGGTCACGCATACCCATCCTGATCGTCATGCTCGCGCTTGCGACCATCCCTCTGCTGTTCTACCTGGAGGGGTTCGTCGGCCCCCCACTGTTCATCACGCGGTACCTGCAGCCGGTGGCGCTGGGCACGGTCGTATTCTTCGCGCAGTTGGTGAGCCTGCTTGATGCTGCATGGCTCAGCGATGAGCACACAGGCGACAGCCAAAGCGCCGCAGCAGCACGTCGCGTTCGCGAGACTGCTGTGCGCGCGACGATCTGCGTGGCCATACTGCTGATGGTGCTGCAGTACGATTTGGCCTATATGCGGCACTACACTGACCAGGCGCCCGACTACGCAGCCGCGCTCACTGCCCGTCTGCCGGCCGGCGTTCCCATCGTGTGCGAAGATGCGTTCACGTTTACTGAGCTCATGCGCGACGAATCCGCCGGTCCGGTTCACTATGAATACATGCTCGATTGGCCCAATGCCATCAGCGCGGCGGCCCCGCGACTGGAAGTCACGCAGTACCACCTGATGCAGAACTGGCGCAACGCCGGCTACTACCGGGACCACATCGCGCAGCGCGATGCCTTCCTTGCCGAGACGCCCGCTTTTCTCGTGATGCGCACCTGGGTGGACGGCGAGCCCACACTGCTGCACGGGCCGGGCACCAGTTCACGCGACACCATGATCGGCAACCCGCTGACACGCCGCTTTCGAGAGGATCACGAATACCAGGTGCTGCCCTTCACTACGATCCGGCTTGGGCGGCTCCAGGAGCAGCTCTCGCTCGTCTGCCACCACAATGTTGATTGTGCCGCGCAGCGCGCCCGTATTCTCTCCGCAAGCGAGCCCACGGTCGCCAGACGATGAACGGGGGAAATGCGGCTCCAGTCCTTCCAAACGAGCAGATCGACAATCAACGCTCATCCATCACGGCGCTGCACTGGGTGATCGGCATCGCGCTGCTGCTCCTGCGCGTGCCGTACATCCTGATCCACCACATCCAGGAAGACGCCTTCATCACGTTACGCACGGCGCGCCACCTGGCGGAGAATGGCCAGCTCTCCTACAACCTGGGTCAACATTTCCCGGCGACCACCAGTCTCCTCTACCCGGTCGGACTGGCGGTGCTCGATCGTCTGTTCGGCGAGCACGCATTGCTGTGGGCGCAACTGCTTGGTTCGGCAGCGGTGATCGCCGGCTCGTTCTTTGCCGTCCGCGTGGTCGCGCGGACAGAGGCCGAACGAGTCGCCCTGTGGGTGCTGCTGGCCAGCTGGCCGGTCTCGCTGATCGTCAGCTACACCGGCATGGAGACGCCTTTCCTGCTGCTTGCCATGGGCTTGGCGATCGACGGCATGCAGGCGAGGGCGCCGCGCTGGCAGTTCCCCTCGGCCATCGCGCTCATGCTGCTCATCCGCCCGGATGCCATTGCGTATGCGCTGGTCTTCTGCGCGGCCATGCTGCTGCTTGCGCGTCGGCGTGGCCTGGTCGGATTAGGCGCCATGGCAGCCAGCCTCGCGGTCGTGGCGCTCGGCTACAAGTGGGTCAGCGGCAGTTACTTGCCGACGACGATGCGCGCCAAGCTGCAGGCATACCACCCCAGCCATGCGCCCGGCGCGATGATGGCCCGCGTGTACGAGCTCTTTCTTCACCACTCGTACCTGCTGCCTGTCTCGACCACTTACCTGGACCGGCTGTCACCACTCTTTCTCGCTGCTTTCGTCCTGTGCTTGTTGATCGCCGTACGCCGCGCTGCTTCCGTGCAGGAGCGGGTCATCGTCGGTGCAGTGGCCCTGCTCGCCGTGGCGGTTCCACTGGCTTATGCGTGGGGCGGTGTGCTGTTTGACTGGTATCTCTACCCGGCGAACTGGCTGGCCGTGATAGTGCTGCTTGCGGGCGCCGCCCGCCTGGTTGAATGCATCGGCCGACCACGGACGGTCCTCGCCTTCGCTGCGCTCGCCTGGATCGCCTTTGCCGGGGTGCAGTGGGCGCGCTCGCTGGCCGCCTCGACGCAGGACTATCACTATCGCGGCGATATCGGCCGGTACCTCCATGGTGTCGCGCGCCCAGGCGATACGCTCTTCCTCGAACCTGCGGGCTACATCCCTTACTACTCCGGGCTGGTCACTGCGGACGAAGTCGGGCTGGTGTCGCGCGACGTGTCATCATTCATCGCGCGCCATCCCGGGCACTGGTGGATCGACTACGTGGAGGCTCGCCAGCCGGATTGGATCGTCGAGCGGCAGAGCTTCGCGCACTTCGAAACCTTCGATGGCCAGCAGCTCTCGCCACCCGAACAGCAGTGGTTCACCGAGCACTACAAACTGGTGCGGCGCACGCATTACGAGCCGTCGGTGTACCACGCATCGCCGCTGCTGCGCCCGATCCTGCGCATGGGGCCCATGCCGGATTACCTGATTTACCATCGCCGGCAGTGATCGCCCGGAAGTTGTCCTCGTGCGCGCACTTGCATCCAAAACCGAAGAAATGGCACAACTGGAACGGAGCTTCGCGGCGCCCTTTCAGAGTCCGGCGCGTCCGATGCACCATCTGAACCACTGTTGGAGGAGATTCATTGACCGATCGACACTCGCCTTCCCCCGGGCCCGATGGCAGAGCTCATCCTCGTCCCCTCATGCAGCGCGAGGACTGGACATCCCTGAATGGAGCCTGGGACTTTGCCTTCGACCGCGAGGCGCGGTTGCGTGCCCCCGATGACGTGACCTGGGATCGAACTATCCAGATCCCCTTCAGCCCGGAGACGAAGGCCAGCGGCATCGCCGACACCGGCTTCTACAACGCGGTTTGGTATCGCCGCACTTTTGAGCATCGTCCACTCAAACCGGACGAGCGGCTGCTGCTGCACTTCGAAGCCGTCGACTACAGTGCAATCGTCTGGGTCAACGGCAAGAAGGTCGTCTCTCACCAGGGTGGTTACAGTCCCTTCTTTGCGGACATCACGTCGGTGCTCGAGGGCGACAGACCCCAGGAGATCGTGCTGCGTGCCGAGGACGATCCGGCCGACCTGTCTAAACCGCGGGGCAAGCAGGACTGGAAACTGGAGCCGCACTCCATTTGGTATCCCCGGACCACGGGCATCTGGCAGAGCGTCTGGCTCGAAGTTGTCCCAGAGACGCGGCTGCGCTCGCTGCAGTGGAGTTCCAGCCTCGACCGCTGGGAGATCAGCCTTGAGGCTTACGTGCAGCACGCAGCCTCAGGACCGCTCAAGCTCTGCGTCAAACTGCACGTCGACGATCTGGTCATCGCCAACGACACGTATACGGTGATCGCCGGCGAGGTGCATCGACGGATCGCACTCTCAGACCCCGGCATCGACGATTATCGCAACACCCTGCTCTGGTCTCCGTCGTCGCCAACACTCATCCAGGCCCATGTCGAACTGCGGGACGGAGATGACGCGGTCATCGACACAGTGCACAGCTACACTGCGCTGCGCTCCGTCTCCGCGCAGTCAGATCGTTTTCTGTTGAATGGCCGGCCGCTGAACCTGCGGCTGGTGCTTGACCAGGGCTATTGGCCGGAGAGCGGCATGACCGCACCGTCCGATGAGGCACTGCTCGAGGATGTTCTGCTGGCGAAGAAGATGGGCTTCAATGGAGTCCGCAAACACCAGAAGATCGAGTGCGAGCGCTACTTGTACTGGGCGGACCGCGCCGGTCTGCTGGTGTGGGAGGAAATGCCCAGCGCCTACCGCTACACAACGCAGTCGATCGAGCGGCTGACACGCGAGTGGTTCGAGGTGATCCAGCGCGATCGCAGCCACCCCTGCATCATCGCGTGGGTGCCGTTCAACGAGTCATGGGGCGTGCCGGATCTGCCCGACAGCCCGGCGCAGCGCCATTACGTGCAGGCGCTCTACTACCTGACCAAGTCCCTCGACCCCAGCCGCCCTGTAATTGGCAACGATGGATGGGAGAGCGTCGCCACAGACATCATTGGTATCCATGACTATGACGACCAGCCGGAGCGCATCGGCCGCCGTTATGGACTCGAGAACATCGAAGCCAAGCTGTTCCAGCGCGAACGTCCGGGCGGTCGCATGCTGATGGTGGACCGTCAGAAGCAGTGCGAGCACCCGATCATCCTCACCGAGTTTGGCGGCATCGCCTTCGGCAAAGGGGGCGATGATATCTGGGGCTACTCAAGGAGCATTACTGCGGATCAACTTCTCCAGCAATATCGTGAGCTGCTCAAGACAGTGCGAGGGCTGCCCGCGCTCGCGGGGTTCTGCTACACGCAGTTCGCCGATACGTACCAGGAGGCAAACGGCCTGCTCTACGCCGACCGCACGCCCAAGGTGCCCTTCGAGGAATTGTCCGAGGCTACCACGGGTCTGCTGCCGGATTACGACACACACTCGGAGACGATCTGGCGCGAGAACCTGATGCAGAGCTTGATCTGAACCTGGTGTCCTGACACAAAGGGAGCTGTCCCGCGGGACAGCTCCCTTTTTTGCGCGACGCTCTTTCGTTGAAGATCGATGTCAGGCAGCGCGGCGTTCGTCTTCGACGTACGGATCCGGGACCCACAGTCGTGACGGCTGATGCCACCAGCCCTGCACGTCGAGCGCGGGATGTTCGGGCAACTTTCCTGTGATCAGTTGCTCGGCAAAGTCAGCCAACTCTGTGCGAACTGGGACACCGCCGCGCACATCGAACAAGCCAGCCTCATAGTGCCCATTGTCATGGCGCACGAGCGAGTCCCAGAAGTACGAGCCAAGCAGCGCCCAGAACGTCATCGCTCTGCAGTCCACGCCCGCGTTACGCGCCGCCTGCGCACCCAACCACGCCTCCGCCGCCCAACGAATCTGGTCGGCGACATTGTCTGACCCGAGATGCACCTCCGTGATCGCTACCGGAATGCGGTAGCGCTCCCAAGCCTCGGTCAGCAGCGCCTCGAATCCAGCAATGCCCTCCGGACAGACGCGCACTGCCTCGATGTCGACAATCGGTCCCTCAGCAGAACCTCGATCGCCCGGATAGCGATCGACCCGTTCATCCAGGAAGCGATCGCTCGTCAGGTAGTAGTTGACCCCGATCACGTCCGGCGGGCACGGGTTTTCGGTGAACCACAAGATCTCTCGCTCTGCGATGCCGGCCTGGCGCAGGTACTGAAAGAGCGGATGCGAAGGCCACACACGCCCGCAGAGCAGGTCGAAGCCCAGCCACCGCCGCTCATCGAGCACACGCTGCAATGAGGACAGACGCGACGTGCTGCGGATCACCCCGACATCCTCGGTCTGCACCAGCTTCGCATCCGGCCGGACACGCCGGACCGCTCGCATGCTGAGCACCGTCGCCTTGGTCTCGTTGAGCAGTGCGCGCAGGTAGCTCTCGCGCGAATGATGGTGCGGATACCACACCCCGTACAGTCCGCTGAAGCGTGCTGTGGTGTGGGGCTCGTTCACTGGTGTATAGGCATTGACGTGCGGGTAGCGCGCAGCCACCTGACCGGCGTAGGCGGCTAGCTTCTCCGGGAAGAGCGGGTCCAGCAGACTGGTGTGACGCGGACCGCTGCCATGATGAACGAGGCCCAAAATCGGGTCAATGCCTGCAACAGCGAGATCACGCATGCGTGCATCGGCCCATCGCCAGCTTGGATCGACGTCATGCCGCTCCCAAACCAGCCCATAGCGCAGAGTGCGGATACCGAGCTCCGCAAAGCGATCCAGATCATCCAGCCGCACCTCGTGGCCGGAGAGCGCAATCTGATCAAAATATACGTCACCGACACGGTTATACGTGCACTCCACCCCGCCCCAGATCTCAATCTGGGGGGAGGTGGAAGCATGCTTGTGTTGAACGGGTGCGGGGGAGGGACAAATCGTTGGGATGTGAGACATGTGGATCAGGCGGCCTTGTTGCCGTTCTTTCCAGGCGTGTCGAGCCCGTCAGAGTCGTACATCGTCATGAGTTTGTGGTCCTGAACCTGCGCGCTGGCCGGTTGACTCTCCTTGAGCTTCTCAAAGAGCGTCAAGGACTGCGCGACGACCTGGTCCATGTTGTAGTACTTGTAAGTCCCGAGCCGTCCAGCGAAGTGAACATCCGGCACCATATCGGCCAGGGCCTTATATTGCTGATAGAGCTCTGCATTCTTCGGTTGAGGCACCGGGTAATACGGGTCGCCCTCCGCGCACGGGTACTCGTACACGATGCTCGTCTTCGTATGCTCCTGTCCGGTCAAATACTTGAACTCCGTCACGCGCGTGTAGGGGTGCTCGTTGGGGTAGTTCACCACCGGCGCTGGCTGGAAGGTGGAAGTGTTGTGCGTCTGGTGCTCGAAACGCAGCGAGCGATAGGGCAGCTTGCCGTAGCAGTAGTCGAAGTACTCGTCGATCGGGCCAGTAAAGATCAGCTCCCGGAACGACACTTCTTCCTTGATCTCGCGATAGTCCGTGTTCAGCATGACGTGAATGTTCGGATGATCCAGCATCCGCTCGAACATCCGTGTGTAGCCGTGCAGAGGCATCGCCTGGTACCGATCGGTGAAGTAGCGATCGTCACGCGTGGTGCGCACCGGAACGCGCGCCGCCACAGAGGCGTCTAGTTCCGAAGGGTCGAGGTCCCACTGCTTGCGCGTGTAGTTACGGAAGAACTTCTCGTACAGATCACGGCCCACGCGGCTGAGCACCACATCCTCAGAAGTGACGATCTTCTCCCGCGGCTCAGCGACAGATTTCAGGAAGTCCTCCACCTGCAGGCACGTCAGATTCATACCGTATAGCTTGTTCAGCGTGTCGACGTTGATCGGCATCGGCACGAGCTGACCATCGACGCTGGTCTGCACGCGGTGTTCATAGGGCCGCCATTCCGTAAAACGCGAAAGATAGTCGAAGACTTTCTTCGAATTTGTATGGAAAATGTGCGGACCGTAACGATGAATCAGAACACCGTCGTCATTGTAGTGATCGTAGGCATTGCCCCCGATGTGAGGCCGGCGGTCGACCACCAGAATGGACGCGTCCAGCTGCGACGCGAGCCGCTCTGCAAGCACACTGCCGGAAAAGCCAGCTCCAATGATGAGGTAATCAAACATGCGCCACTTCCCCCCTCTCTGTCGTCTCTGCTGACGAGACTGTCTTCGCCTCGTTCCGGCGGCGTTCGATCAGCCGCCACATCTCCTCAAACGTGCGATCCCAGGACAGGTCTCGCAGGTACTCGTCCACCCGGTGCAGCCAATTTGCCGGACGGTCCTCCATGAGTGCCCGGATGGCGGTACGAAACTCTTCCGCAGTGTCCGCGATCAGCGCCAGCCCCTTGTTGCCATACGGCTCCACCACATCCGGGATCGCGGTCGAAACGACAGGGCGACCCGCAGCCAGATATTCCGGCGTCTTGGTCGGACTGATGAAGCGTGTCGAATCGTTGCGCGCAAATGGCAGCATGGCCACATCCCAGCTCGCCAGGTACCGCGGCAACTCGGCATAGGACTTCTGTCCCAGATAGTGCAGGTTCGGCCCCTGGGGCAGACTCTCCGGGGCAATCTTCACCACCGGCCCGAGGAAGATGAAGTGCCACGACGGTTCAAGCGCTGCGACCTCGCGCACCAGTTCGCGATCGAGACGCTCATCGAGCACACCGAAAAACCCGATGCGCGGGTGTGGAATCGAGCGCTGATCCTCTGGTTCTTCCATCTGCCTGCGGGCAACTGCAAAGTGCGCGCGATCGATGCTGCTTGGGAATAGGTGCGTATCCCGGTGCAGCTTGCGCTTTCTCTCGTACAGGCTGCGCCCGCCGACAAAGACCAGGTCCGCGCGCCCGAACAGCTCGGCTTCGAGAGCGAGCAGTTCGGGCGGCGCACCGGCAAACATCGAGAGTTCGTCCATGCAGTCATAGACCGTTACCTCCGGCTGCAGATGCCGCGAGAATCCGAGCGCCATCGGCGTGTAGTACCAGGCGAGATATTGGTCGATGCTTCGTTCTGCAAGCAGTTCATCAAGCAGCCTGCGCTGCTCTTCGACGGCATTGGCGCTTTTCGGCAGAAGAGGCGTCAACACTTCTATGCCATCCGGCTGCATCTCGCTGTGCAGCTCGGCTGTCGTCCGTTCGTCGTATCTCGGCTCCTCGATGAAAAGCACGGGCGCTACCTTCTGCAATCGCGTCAGCAGATGTTGCGGCCGCTGGTAAACGAAGCCCCACCGCAGATGAGAGAAACACAGAACCGTCAGCGGCTCGTTGCCGGAGGCAGGCGTCATGAAATTGGCAGATGCTGCGCGGTCGTTTGTCACTCTGCAGTTGGATGCATGTAGATGGTGGACTGTCGTATGGGCGCCATCGGTCCTGGCAAGCGCGCGCAATCTCTAGGCGGCTTTTGTCGCAGCTGCAGGCGTTACATACGCAGCCTGAATGCGTCGCGACTTGCCTTTTTCGAAGCGCACCAGCACCGTCTCTCCCACCGCATCCACAACTTCACCCCGGCCGAACTTTTTGTGCTCGACACGGTCACCTATCTGGAAACCTGGTGGTTGGGCGACGGGCAACGTCTCCGGAGCCGTCGTCACGATAGGTCCGATCGCAGTCTGCACCTCGACAGCAAAGGCAGCCGACGGCGGTGAGGCCGGCGCAACCACGAGACGCGTGCAGTTGTCGCACACTCCGCAGGGCTCTCCTTCCGGCTCGCCGAAGTAAGCGCGCACGATCTGTTTGCGGCAGCGACCGGACTCGGCGTAGCGCATCATGTCCTCGATGCGCTGGCGATCCTGGCGACGCCGCGCCTCGTAGACGGCATGCGCGCGTCGCAACTCATCGTCCGACACATGCGCCGCTCCGGCCTGGTAGAGCCCGCCAGCACGCGCGAGCAGCAGGCCGGCGTTGCGCAACAGATCGACGATCACCTGCACTCGCCGTTTTGACAGGCTCGTTCGCTCGGCAAGCGCTGGCCCGGTCTGTGGCTCGACTGCTGCTTCGAGCACCGCACGACACTCTTCCGCTCGGGGATAGCGGCTGATCAGGAAAAAACTTTGAATGCGCCGATCTTCCGAGCGATAAAGCAGCACAGCACGTGCCGGCTCTCCATCGCGTCCGGCACGACCCGCCTCCTGGTAGTAGCTTTCGAGCGAGTCAGGAAATTCGTAATGAAAGACGAAGCGGATATCCGGCTTATCGATGCCGAGGCCGAAGGCCTTTGTCGCGAACAGCACGCGCAGTTCGCCATTCATGAAGCGCTGCTGCATCGACGCCCGCTCGCGTGCCGGCAACTTGGCATGATAGCGGCCCGCTGCGATTCCCTGCGCCACCGCAAGCTCGAAGAGCTCCTCCGCACTGCGCACACTCGCCGTGTAGACGATCCCCGTCCCCGTCTCATCACGCAACGTCGAGAGCAGCCATTCGCGCTTTGCATCAACGTTCACCGCATGCTGCACGGCGAACTGAAGGTTCTCGCGCTCGGTTCCAGTGTTGACGATGACTGGACGTCGCGCACCCAGCACCTTCAAAACGTCTTCGATGACCGGCTGCGTGGCCGTTGCCGTGAACGCTGCAAGCGGAGGATTGCCCAGCTTCTTGCGCACGCGACGAAGATTCAGATAGGCGGGCCGGAAATCGTGCCCCCATTGCGAGATGCAATGCGCCTCGTCGATCGCGAGTAAGCTGACGCCCTGCTCTGCCAGGAGCGTAAGGTGTTCCGCATTTTCGAGCTGCTCCGGCGTTGTATAGACCAGCTGCGGCTCGCCCGCACGGATTGCGTCCAGCGCGTCTGCGCTCTCCCCCGCGTTCAGCGTTGAGTCGACGCGCTCCACCGCAATGCGCGCTTCGTGCGCCTTCTCCTGCTGATCGCGCATCAGTGCGATCAGCGGTGATACGACGACGACGGAGCCCGGCAGGAAGACGGCAGGCAGCTGGTAGCACAACGACTTGCCCGCCCCTGTCGGCATCAGTGCCAGCACATCGCGACCGGCAAAGATTGCCTCGAGTGTCTCCCGCTGTCCCGGGCGAAAATGTTCGATACCGAACCGTCGGCGCGCCTCGGCACGCAGGCGCTGCAGTGACACAGTTGTCCGGGCAGTGCGCTTCTTTTCTCTGTTGCGGGGAGCCATGGGTACTGGTTCAGGTGCAGTGGAAGCGTCTTCCCGTTGCCTTGCGCCCCGCGCTGCCGGATGATGTCGCCAACAATGTAAGAACATGCCGGTTTGACAGGGGCAACTGCTCGATTGCGCACTGTCAACAGGACGCGCTCGTCGAGGCCCACTTTGCGAAATCGGGAGACGGCTTGGCGATAGGCGCCGTACGTCACCACAGCCGTACGTCACCACATTAGATACCAAACGCGACTCCGACAGTTCCGGTGCATGTGCGGCTTGCTCGCTATCACCGCGGAATCTGGATCAGCCACATCACCATCAACGGAACCGAGGGCAAGAGCACCCACTTGGGCACAAGTGGCGCAACCAGCGCGTGCACCCCGAGCACAATCGCAAGCGCGAGACCCACCACCAACCCGTACCGGTGCATGGCAAACGACGATCCTGCAATCCAGATGGCTGCCGGGACGTGTGAGCCCATCCTTAGTGCCCAGACATCGCTCTCGCTCAGACCGTTGATCTCGGCGACGCCGAGAGCCGTGTCGAGCAGGATCCATACATAGCCAGACGCCTTCACCCATTCGCTCGCAGGCAGTGCCGATACAACTGGCAGCAACACCAGGTGGAAGACGATAAGGATGTAATTACCCAGCAAGACTCGGTTGGGCCGCTTGAGCGCGAACATGAGGACCCACGCTGCAGCGCCAACGTAACAGCAAAGTGGAACAGGTAAGGTCATCCAGTCTCCAGGCCCGTTCAGCTTACCGTGGACGCGCAAGTGCGCCTAACCTGCTGCGGGCTGCTGCTTACAGCATCTGAACGATCGCAAACAACAAAGCAGAAGCAGCACGCCAGCGTGCTCTCCACTCGGCTGGTTGACGATGCCTTGTGTGGCCAGTATGGTCGCGTTGTCTGCCAGAACTCACCTCCACCGCGACTGCTGTGCCATCAGCCACGACGCTGCATCGCCTTGGCGTGGTGTGCGGGCTGACCGCGGGGCTGTGGCTTGGGGCGGCCGAGGCGCCGACGAAACTAGTCACGCTCGGTTTGTCGCCGTTTGCCATCTCGTTCTGGATGGTGGCCGGCGTATTCACGGCCCGCTGGACATTTCCGACACTGATCAAGGGCACGGCGTTTGTCGGTCGCGACCTGCGCGCGCGACCGCACCTGCTTGTGTGGGCCCTCCTGGCGGGTGCCCTGTGGGCGATCGCAAACACACTCACGGTATTCGCCATCCGCGACGTTGGGTTGGCAATCGCATTCCCGCTGTGGAACGCGAATTCGCTGTTTGGATTGTTGTGGGGCCGCGTGTTGTTTCGCGAACTCGAAGGCGCAGGCCGCAGCCAGATCGTCCGGATCCTGCTCGGCTCGGTGGCCATCGTCGCCGCAGCCATCGTGCTTGGTTTCAGCACGGTTCACGGCGCGCAGCATGCAGGATCGCACGCAATTCGCGGAGTCGCGGCCGCGCTCGCCGCGAGTGCGATGTGGGGCACGATGTACGTTCCCTACCGCAAGGCGTACCTCAGCGGAATGAACCCGCTCACATTTGTCAGCGCCTTCACGGTCGGCGAGCTGGGCACCATGCTCGCGCTGGTCTGGTGGCTGGATGGCGGCGCGCACTCCTCTGCCTTTCAGTTCGCGCGTTACCACGGCGTGCTGTTCTGGCTCTTCCTCGGAGGATTTGTCTGGGTCATCGGCGATCTCTTCCAGCAGTTCGCCGTGAAATACGTCGGCATCGGACGCGGCATTCCGCTGTCGAACACGAACCAGCTCTGGGGACTGGCATGGGGCGCGCTCGTCTTTGGTGAGCTTGCGAGCAGCAGCGCGACGCAGCGCGCGATGGTGATCGGTGGTTCACTGATCATGATCCTCGGCGCGCTGGCGATCTCGTCCGCGGCCGCGCACCAGCAGGAGCGCTTTGCGTGGAGCCGCGCCGTCGATCGCGAACAGCATCGATATCAGATTGCGACCACTCCGGAAGCACCGATCCACGAAACGAGGCGATGGTGGGATTACGCAATCGTCACCATTGCGGTGGCTATCTTTGCGTGGCTGGCATCGGAGGCACGGCTGCCGGAGATTGCGGTCCGACACGGCTGGGTTGTGACGCTCACGACGCTGCTGCTTGGCAGTCTGCTCGCCGCCGGCGTCCTGCTGTGGCGGCGGACACGGTTCAGCTAAGGCGCGCTAAGGAGAAGAATGGCAGACGAAAGAGCGCTCGCACGATGAGCCCGCAAAGAGCTTCGGAAGAACAGCAGGACGGAGGCATGGCGAGGGCGATTCTGACCGATACGCACTTCTGGGTGCCGTTCCTGGTGCTGCTGCTGGGGCTTCTGGTCCTGGTAATTTGCACTCGCGCCTGAAGACAGGAACGGGAGGAGCCGTCCAGGCCTCCTCCCGCTCGCTAGCCAGAAGACTTGATCTAGTTCATGACCAGCAGCAGCTCGGCCGCATGCCAGGTCAGCAGGGCCGTCGTCACCAGGCCGGCGATCGCCAGCAGCGACGAGGCACGCACCAGGACGCGACGGGTGCGAAGGTCGCTGGCGTCCCAGCTTTGGGAGACAGACTTGCGGAGCCAGCGAACCACGCCTGCGCACTTCTGCCGCGGCATAAGAAGAAAGAGTTTCAGCAGCGCCCCCGGCGCTAACCGCAGGATCAGGAGCCCGGAGACTACAGCGAAAAAGACCAGAAGAATCATGAGTTCTGCCCTCACTGGTCGTGATACTAACGTGGCATGCCGAAGGACACCAGTGGATTATGCCCTTAGTAACCTCATGGACCCGTTACCTTAGCCGAGGGCGGACCAAAATGGCACGATCTGAGAACAGAGCGCTAACCCATTGCAGTAGAACGCGGAAACACGTCGTTGTGGGGAACCCGAGCGCTCAGTCGGCTCTCCCGGTCATGACTTCACACGACCAAGGTGCTATGGAAGATGTTCGGCTGTCAGCCGCACACTCGCGTCATGCAGCCGATTGGAACCCACTCCGCGCCTAAGCCGTCCATGCCCTCCTCGCCATCCGGGGAGGATGCTCCTGCGGCGAGCCGGACTGGGACGACGGATCGAACCGTCGAGCCGCTTGCCCACCCCATTCTGCAGGACGACAACTTTGTGGCGCAGCCGGCGACTTGGGTTCCGCAAACCTTCGCGATCTCGGTCTACGAGTAGCCCCGCCGGCCCGCTGCAGGTATGCGTGCCTAGATCACGTGCAACAGGAACAGCACGAGCACGATCAGCAGAATCAGGCTCAGGCCTCCCCCACCGTAATAGCCCAGTCCAGGGCCCATCCGGTAGCCGCCAAACCCGAACAGCAGAATCAGCACAATCAGCAGAATGATCACGGTCACCTCCAAGTGACTTCCCTAGCTCGGATGCAGGAAGTTGTGATCACGATGAGGTTGCATGGGCGTGGAAACCTGCTTGCGCTCTAGCGCGGCTGGCTCGCGATAGCGGCAAGCAAGCGCTGAGCCGCACGAATCTCTGCTGGTACGACGGTGTGAGGCCTGCCGGGGAAGCGCCGCAGTTCGACCGAAGCGCCCATCCCGGTGAGGATGACGCCGGACTCCTCTACGCGCTGCCAGGGAACGTGCGGATCCGGATCACCCGAACTCATCCACACCGGCGTCTTTGCGAGCGAACCGGGATGGCTCAGATTGGTGCCGGGCTCTCCGATCAGGCCACCCGTAAAGGCAAGCAGCGCGGCATAGCGGCGGGGATAGCTGGCGGCGAACTCGGTCGCCAGACACGCGCCCTGCGAGAAGCCACAAAGCACGATGCGATCCGGCGTGATGCCCGCAGCCAGAGACTCCTGCACAATGCTCTCTATGCGGCGCAGAGCCGAGGTGACCCACGGCTCATTCTGTGCGCGGGGCGCAAGGAACGAATTTGGATACCAGGTCGAACCCGCCGCCTGTGGAGCCAGCAGTGCGATGCCCCGATCCGTCAGCACATCGGCCAGCTCACGTCCGAGGCCGAGAATGTCCGCGGCCGACGCGCCACGACCGTGCAGCATGAGCAACACGAGCGATGCGTCGCTCAGCTGCACTCCTTCGGTCAGTACGGCGGCGCCGCGATGCGGGTCATTCTTCGTGTCCCCGTCCCGGCTGAATCGATCCCACATTTCCATCCCTGCTTACCGGTTGTGATGCAACGTGATTGGGGGCAGGGTACGCTCGATCAGTTCCCGCTTCGGCTCAAGCCACGCAGGCAGCTTCAGTGCTTCGCCCAGCGACTCCGGGAGTTCATCAAGCGCGAATCCCGGCGGATCGGTCGCGATCTCGAACAGCACGCCGCCCGGCTCCCGAAAGTAGATGGAATGGAAGTACGTGCGGTCGAGCACAGGTGTGACGTCCAGACCAGCCTGCTTCAGCACCTCGCGCCACGCACGCTGCTGCTCGTCGTCGGGCGCGCGAAATGCG
Source organism: Candidatus Dedyshia acidiphila (assembly GCF_051025295.1). Classification (NCBI taxonomy): domain Bacteria; kingdom Pseudomonadati; phylum Acidobacteriota; class Terriglobia; order Terriglobales; family Acidobacteriaceae; genus Candidatus Dedyshia; species Candidatus Dedyshia acidiphila. The sequence goes on from NZ_JBMGJV010000005.1 coordinate 45,036, forward strand.
ATGTGGTGCACACTGCCCGCACCCAGTCGTCCATACGTGAGCTGCGGCTGCACCAGGACATCGATGTGACTGCCCGGCGCATCGCCCGCTGCGGAGAAGCGAAAGCGTCCGCCTGTATCGTGCGTTTGTTCGTAACCCATCAGGCGCAGCACGGCTGCTGTTGACTCGAATCCGGCTTCGCACAACGTCACACTATGGAAGCCGCGGATGCTGTGCTCCACGGGCACATCGCTGAAGCGTGCCGGATGCGGAGCGTTGGCATCGCTCGCGACCAACTCAAGCCGCATGCCGTCTGGATCGGCAAAGCTGAGCACTCCGTCGCCGAAGCGTTCGGGCGCCTCCTCAACGAGAACCCCGGCCTGCGTCAACCGGTCCTGCCAGTAACCCAGTGAGGCGCCCGGAACCCGGTAGGCCGTGACAGAGGTTTCGCCGACTCCCGGCGCGCCGCGATGCGCGTGTGGCCAGGGGAAGAAGGTCAGGATGGTGCCCGGCGACCCGGCATCGTCTCCGAAGTAAAAGTGGTAGGTCCCGGGATCATCGAAGTTGATGGTGCGCTTGACGAAGCGCAGTCCCAGCACGCTGCCGTAGAAATCGAGGTTGCGCTGCGGATCGGATGCAATCGCAGTGACGTGATGGAGCCCGGCTATTGGCCGCGGTCCAGCGGCCTGCTCTGGTTCGTCACTCATCGAATCCTCCTCTTGCGGGCAGACATGCGTCGCCGTAAGAGAGATGCGCGAGAAGGCACAAGGTTGCGGAACGGCCTCTAGAGACCCCGGTAAGCTCCGCCATCCACCAGCAGCGTTTGTCCCGTGATGTAGGACGCGCGCTCAGAGGACAGCCAGACGATGGCATCCGCGACCTCGTCCGGTTGCCCCAGACGGGCCAGCGGCACGCTGGCGCTCAACTGATCGGCGTATTGCTGATCTGTTATGCCGGCAGCCTTCGCGCGGCCGGCAATCAGCTCGTTCAGCCGCGCTGTCGTCGTGTAACCGGGCGCCACGTTATTGACAGTGATCCCATCCTTGCCGAACTCGTTTGACAGGCTCTTCACCAACCCGACCACCCCGGCCCGTACGGTATTCGAGTACACCAGGTCGCCCACCGGCTGACGCACCGAGACGGACGTGATCGTCACGATTCGGCCCCAGCGGCGCTTCTGCATGTGTGGCAGCACAGCATGCGCCAGGTAGACCACACTCAGGAGATTCAGCTCGACTGCATGCTGCCACTCCTCGGGCGTTGTCGCCAGAAAGTCGCGCGCCGGCGGCCCGCCTGCATTCGGAACGCAGACGTCCACGCCGCCGTACTCCGACGCAACCCGATCGACAAAGCGGCGAACAGTCGCGCCATCCGTTACATCGCAGGTCTCGGCCAGGACATCACACGCGTACTGCTTTCGAATCGCATCCGCGGTGTGGTTGAGCTTCGTCGCATCGCGTGAGCACAGCGCGAGCCGCGCTCCCTCGCTGGCGAACTTTTCCGCCGCTGCACGAGCGATGCCCTCGCTCGCCGCAGCGACCAGCACACTGCGTCCCTTGATTCCGTAATCCATCACGCCTCCGTCGGTCTGTGATTGGCGCGCGGTTAGGAGCGCGCTGGAACCGCGCTGCGCAGATAGGCGTCGTCGCGCTTGATCCAGTCTTCGCGAGGTGGGTTGAAGACGTCGAGATCCACCGTGTCCTCAAGCGCATGCGCCTCGTGCGGCACATGTGGCGGGATGCAGAGTACCTCTCCTGCCCGGACCACAATCTCCTCACCGCTAATCAGGAAGCGCAGAGCCCCTTCGAGGATGTAGGTGATCTGCTCATTGTGGTGCTGGTGCATGGGGACCACGGCACCCTTCTTAAGCAGCACACGGGCGATCATCATCCCGGTTCCAACAATGAACTGCCGCCCGATGGTTGGGCTCATCTGCTCGATCTGAACCTCGTCCCACCGCGTATAGGTCGCACTTGCCGCGTCTGCCATGCCAGCCTCCTGCGCATCCCTTATAGCAGGCGAGGGGCAAGCGTCGCACGGCCGCGACTTGGTAGGTGTGACGAGTCGTCCATCACAGAAATGCTGTGCGCCCTAACGTTCGCCGACCTTACGCCGTGACTGAATCGACGTGGCGCTGAAGCTGTTCGATGTGGATGATGAGCGCTCGCCTAACCGTCGTTCTCATCCCGGCAACGTGACCGACGCAGGACAATGCGCGCCAAGTATTGGTGCCGCCTTCTGACACGCTGAAGGACGGACGCATGATCGGGCAGCAGGAGCACCCACTACAAGCGATCGAACAGAGATCCCTGCTTATCCAGGCTCACGATGACCGATTCGAGCGCAGACTGCTGCGTCTCGCTGGTTGAGAGCTGGTTTGCCACCGTGGGTAGATCCGCCTCAAGCAGGTTCGTCTGGTTCGCCGTGAGCCGCGTCCGTTCCTCGCTGGCATACGTGGATGCGCTCTGCAGACGGGTAATCGAATTGTCGAGCGAAGCCCGCTGCGAGCTGACCTGAGTGAGGACAACGGATAGCTGCGAAGCCAGCGGCGTCGTCGTTGCCGTATCCCCTGTCGCAAATCCCTGGATGAGCTGATTCAACGTGCCGAAGAGGTCCGCACCAGCAGCCGAGAAGACCTGGGTGCCGGGAAGGTTGACCCCGATCGACTGCCCACCCGGAGTGCTGATGGTGTTCACGCGCGCATCGCCGTTGTAAGTAACCGTGGCGGGCGTGGATGAGGTGTCCAATTGGAAAGGACTGACGCTATTGTTCGAGCCGGAGAAAAGGTACGTGCCTGCGTAGCTCGTATTGGCGAGCCCGAGAATCTCATCGCGCACGCCCGAAAGCTCCTGGGCGATGCTCTGCTGATTGGCCACTGTATTGGTGCCATTATTGCCGCTCGTGGCGAGCGAGATAGCGCGAGTGATCTGATCAACGACTGCGGATAGCGTCGAATCGGTCGCCTGCAGCCGGGATTCCGTCGTGGTCACCGTCTGGGAGAAGCTGCTGTCCGCAACGAGGCGCGCGTTCAACTGAACATTCTGCGCGGCTGCTGCGGGATCGTCTCCGATCCCGGAAAGGCGCAGCCCACTTGATATCTCGCTTGCAATCCGTTGCTGCTGGGCACCGCTCTGGGAGAGCGCCGTTGTCAACTGCTGGACGTAGTTCGGATCCATTCGCATCGCCACTCCGATCCTTCCTGGGACAATCCTGGTATTCCATTCAGCTCTTGACTTGCTGCGCTTCCCTGAGGACGTTCCTTTGCCTCTCAATGAACGATTGAGGCTCTCAGGATGACCACGCAATGTTTCTCATCGTGTGCCTAACCGGAGACCGCCGTTTCCGTCCCGAGGTTCAGCGCACTGGCGATCAAGGTATTCAGGATCGTGAAGACTTTCGCTGACGCCTGGTAAGCCTGCTCATAGCTCTGCAGCAGAGCCGCCTGTTCATTCAGGCTCACAGAGGACAACGCACTCTGGTGGGAGTGGAGTTGCGTCAGCGAAGCACTTTGCGCCGCCTGCGACGTAGTCGATTCGCTTACGCTGCTCCCGACCTGCCCGACGAGCGCGGCATACGCACCAGCCGGTGTCGCTCCGCTCACGATGGTGGCGGACGCCAGGGCGGCCAGCGCTGTTGCATTTGTTCCATCCAGGGCGCCCGACCCGGACGCACCCGCCGCGACATCCTTTGGATCCGTGAGCAGGACGCCGATGTTGGCCGCAGTGCCGGCCGCACTCGCGCCGACGCTGAAGATCGGAGCGCCGGCAGATCCGTTCAGGTCGACACCGAGCGACTGCTGCGCATTCACAGTAGTAGCGACACTGAAGGCGAGTTGGTCCACAGCCGACCCGGCCTTGACCAGATCGCTATCCCGTGCTGTCAGTGCTCCGCCGATCTGCCCGCCCGCACCAGTCAATGCAGCCGTCTGATCGACTCCGCCAATCGACAGGTGGGTGACACCTCCGGATGAGTTGAGGGAGATTGCGCCACTCGTGCTCCCCGCCACCAGCACAGCACCCGAAAGTGTGGTCAGCGTGAGGCTGTTGTTTTCATTCTGGATGGTGTGGATGCCGATCAGCTGCGATAGCTGCTGGATCTCCGATTGCCTCTGGTCTTCAAGCGTGCCCGCATCCGTGCCCGGCGAGTTCGAGCTGATCTTCGCATTCAGGCTGGCGATGTTCGCGGTCAGAGTGTGCACCTGCGTCGCCGCACTGGTGATCGTCTGGTCCACCCCCTGCCGCTGCGCCGTGATGCTGGCTGAGGTCTGGCGGAAGCCGTCGCCCAGGCTGGTCGCCGCGCTCAGCACCGCCGTCCGGAGGGTGGAGTTCGATGGGTCGGAAGCCAGCTGCGAGAAGCTCACAAAGAAGCTGCTCAGCTGCTGGCCGAGATCGCTCGAGCTTGCACTTCCCGTGGTTCCGACCGCGCCCGAAAAGATGGACTGGAGATCATTTAGGGCAGACAGGCGCGCAGCCGTGTCAGCCTGATCCTGCGTCTGCTGATCGATCCGCTGGTTGAGAACGCGGTCGCGCTGCGACGCAGCGCCTTCGAACACGACTCCGGTCGGCTGGGACTGCGAACCCACCGTAAGCGTATCCGCGGTCCCCCAGCGAACCGCCTGCGTCGTGTAACCCGGCGTGTTCGCATTGGCTACGTTCTGCGAGACAACCGAGATGGCCGCCTGATCGGAGGCGAGCGCACCAGTGGCGATGTTCCAAGCCTGATTTAGTGTAGCCACGCGTCTTGCCCCCCGCTCCGGCGATAACCTTCGAGCGGCGAACGCTCCACCGGCTCAAGCCCAAGCACGTTTAGGTTTGTGCGCGTCTGCTTCAGTAGCCGATCAAGCAGCAGCAGCTTCCATGAGAAGCGAGCCAGCGTGCCCTCAGTCGCCGCCAGCCGACGCGTACCGCTCTCCCACTCGCGGCAGAGCACGGAGAGGTGCTCAAGGCTCTCCGTGTTCAACGCGACGAGTCCTTCCACTGCGAGGTCGAGTGTGCGTTCAACCTGGCCGGCTGGTACGTGCTGTGTAGTCTCGCTTTTCCTCATCCTGTTCTCACCCTCGCTTTTAAGTAACTCTCTGCCTACCTGCCGAAGCTGCGCAGCAACGCATCAGCCACGTCCGAAGGTGACACCTGGTACGTGCCCGCGGCGAGCTGCTGCTGCAACGCCGCCACTCTCTCCTGACGCACGTCCGGCTGGTCCGCGGCATGAGCCAGCGACGCAGCCAGCGCGCTCACATCCGCGCGGTCCGGTCGAAGAGACGTCCGACTTGCTGCGGTATCGGTAGACTGCAGACCCCGAGCCGATGAGCTGACTCCCGGGCTTTGTTCCAGCGCGGGAAGGTTTGTGATCTCCCTGATGTTCATGGACAGGTCTCCTCAGGGAACTTATCGGCGGTTCCGCCCCAACCTTTACCCGATCCTGCTTCCCTGCCCGATTGGGGCAGGATTCTGCTTCGCGCCTGGCGCAAGCTGGTGCAGGATCCGATTGGCAATCCCGAATCCACCGCGTTCGGAGATCGCCTTGGCCAGCGACTCGGAGGCGAAGCCCGCCAGAGCGCCCTCGCTGCCATCCTCGTTGTCATTCAGCCCGCTCTGCATGGGCTTCAGCAGCTCGGACATGAGGCTGGCCTCGAACTCGTGCGCAGAGCGTTCGAGTCTTGGCTGCGCTGCCGGCGCGGGGTGGGTCGGCGCCGCACCATGGGTGGGGTGGATCTCGAACGCACTCACAGTACCTCCAACTCGGCCTCGAGGGCGCCGGCTTCCTTCATCGCCTGCAGGATCGAGATCACGTCGCGCGCGCTGGCGCCAATACCCTGCAAATTCTGCACCAGATCATCGACCGTTGCGCCCTGATGGAGCACAATCCGGTTCACAGGCTTGTCCTGCGCCTCAATCGTCGTCTGCGGGACTACCTGGGTCGCGCCCCCACTGAACGGTCCAGGCTGGGAAACGGCCAGCTCGGTCACCACATTCACGGCCAGGCCGCCGTGCAGGATCGATACCGGCTGCAGCCTCACGTCACCACCGATCACCACGGTCCCGGTGCGCTCGTTGACAACGACCTTGGCCCGGGGGAACGTCTCCACCTCCACAGCTTCCACACGCGCCAGCAGCGACGGAAGGTCCTCCCCCGCCTGGGGGTGCAGATCGATCCGACGGCTGTCAGCCGCATGGGCCAGAGGACGTCCCAGCTCGCTGTTGATCGACTCGGCCATGCGCTGCGTGGTGCGGAAATCCGCATCGTTCAGAAGCAGCGAGAGGGTGGGCAGGCGAGCCAGGTCGAGAGGAACCCCCCGTTCGACCATCGCGCCCCCCGGGATACGGCCAGTGGTCGGATGGTTCATCATCTTCGCGTTGCCATTTGCCGAGACCGCATAGCCGCCAAGCACGATGGGGCCTTGTGCCTGGGCGTAGATCCGTCCATCGGGGCCGTAGAGCGGGGTCATCAGCAGGAGTCCGCCATCCAGGCTGCGCGCGTCACCAGCAGACGACGCAGTGACATCGAGCTTGGTGCCCGGCTCCGCGAAGGGCGGCAGAGTGGCTGCGATAAACACAGCGGCCATATTCTGCACCCGTAAAGCGTTGGCGTTCCCTGCTCCGCCGGGCACATTCACGCCCATGCGCTGCAGCGTCGAGACCAACGTCTGCACCGGGAAGACGGTCTGCTGGCTGTCACCCGTTCCGTGCAGGCCCACGATGATGCCGTAGCCGATGAGCTGGTTGTCGCGCACGCCTTCAATGGATGCGACATCCTTGACGCGCACGCGATGGCCCGCGCTTATCCGCGGAGTCTGCCCGGGGATCGCACCGCATACCAGAATTCCTGCGGTGACCAGGGCGAGCACACGAGCCACGCGCAGCGACTTAAAAGATAACCAGGCGTTCCAAGAAGCGGACGAGCGGGTTCTGCCGATAGGTGTAGTCATTGATGATTCCCTTTCCCACAACTTCCAGCTCAAGATCGGTCACCGCCGTCGAGAGCACCTGGTTTGCAGCGTTCACATCGCTTGGCCGCACCAGTCCGCGCAGCCGGATCATCTGCGTCTGCTGGTTGAAGGCGACCTGACGATCGGCTTCGATCACCAGAATCCCGTTCGGCAGCACATCCACCACCTGGCCGCCCACCACCGTGTTCAGACTCGAGTTGGTCACGCTCTGGCCTTGAGCGGTGAGCCCGCTGGCCGAGTTTTGCGATACGAGGTTTTGCAGGCTATTCGCAGCCGATAGCTTGCTGAACAGCGAAGCCACCTGCGAGCTCGCATTCGAGCTGCGGGCATTCTTCACCGAGCCATCGGTCGATGCCGAGAGCGTCTCACCGACCACGATCGAGATCAGGTCGTGCGCATGCATCGCGCGCACGTCGGTCGATAGTCGGGTCAGGGCACCGTTCTCGCTCCAGATTGCGCCCGGCGTGCGCGGCTCAGCGGCACTCTCTGCCTGCACGCGCGCAATGTAAGCAGCCAGGGACTCATCGGTGCGGCTGTGCTGGCTGCCGCTGTCTCTGCTGTTGAGGTATTTTGTCATTGCCGCCGAGGCACGCACGTCGGCCGAGATGAAGAAGAGCAACGATGCGACGGCGAGCGGAAGTGTGACGGAGCGGAGCGTTGTCATCGAGCTCGCTCCCAACGGCTGATCAGGCTAGCGGTTCCAGGCGCGCTGACTGCAACCTCCACCACTGCCCCGGTCAACGCAAGACGTGCACGCAAGTGGCGTCCGCAGGCCGCGCCAGTGAGCGCACGCGCTTCGAGCGTGATCGTGCCGCCAGACGATGTCTCGCTCTGGATCCGCAACCGATCACCAGAACGGACACAATCTGCCGCGGCGCGGTGTGCGGCCGGCACGGCTCGACCGGCGGTGACGGTAAGCGCTTCGGGGGCGAGCGCGAGCCGTGGAGGCGCTGCCGGGTGCACCGAATCCCGCACCTCAACCCAGCGCAGGCCGGAGATCGGATCAACGCGCTCGTGAAGGTCAAAGCCGTTGGGCATCTGCGCGTGGAGGGGAGCCGCACTCCCGCCGGCGACGGCTGCAAGCAGAGACAGGAGGACAGCGGTTCGAAGACACCTCATGGATTCCTTTCTGTAACATTGGCTGCGACGTCAGTTAGCGCGAGAGGCCGTTCACCTGGGAGTACATGTCGTCTGCTGCCTTGATTACCTTTGAGTTGCTCTCGTAGGCACGCTGTGCGAGCACCATCTGGACGAACTCGCTCACCACATCGACATTCGAGCCTTCCAGATACCCTTGCTGCACCTGTCCCAGACCCTCCGTCCCGCCGGGATTGCCGGTAACCGCATCCCCGGAAGAAAGCGTCGCGCGGAAGAGGTTGCCGCCGACCGCTTCAAGTCCGCCCGGATTGGCGAAGGTCGCCAATTGCAACTGTCCCAGTTGCTGAGGGTTTTGCTGTCCTGGCAGGCTTGCATTCACCTGGCCATACTGCGTGATCGTGACCGAAATCGCGTTCGGCGGAATCGTGATGGACGGCTGCAGCAGATCCCCCGCCGCGGTCACGATGCTGCCCTGATTGTTCAGGTGAAAGCTGCCGGAGCGTGTATACGCCGTTGTGCCGTCGGGGCGCTGCACCTGGAAGAAGCCGGAGCCCTCGATCGCGACATCGTAAGGATTGTTCGTCTGGTTCAGGTCGCCCTGCGTCATGATGACCTCAGTTGCAGACGACTTGGTGCCCAATCCGATCTGCAGCCCGGCCGAGACGGTCTGATTGCTCTGCGCCGCCCCCGGGGTCACCATGTTCTGGTAGAGCATGTCCTGAAACTGCAGGCGTGTCTGACGGAAGCCTGCCGTTGAAGAGTTCGCCAGATTGTTGGCGATCGTGTCCAGGTTCAGCTGCTGGGCACTCATGCCACTGGCTGCTGTATAGAGCGCTCGGATCATCGGAATTCTCCTTCTGGTGCGCGGACCGCACTAGACCTTCGGCAGTTCTTCTGCCGCGGCACGATCAAAATCGTTGTGAAAGACGCTAAGCGCCTTCTGCATCATCTCGGCCTGGCGCTGCACGATCAGCAATTGCAGGCTGCCGCCGATCACATCCTGGTTCGAGCCTTCCAGCTCGCCCTGCGCCACGCTGAAGTTCCGGCTCGGCTTCAATTGGGTCGGATCAGTGACACGGTACTGGTTCGATCCCTCGGCAACCAGGCTGGTCGCCGGCGCGCTAAACACGCCGATCTGCGCCACTACACCGCCATCGACGGAGACTGACCCATCCACTCCGATGGCGAGCGTGCCGCTGGGCACCACGATCGTGCGGTGAGCGGTGTCGAGCACTGGATGACTCGCATGGTCGACCAGCAATCCGGTGGCGGTACGCTCGAATGAGCCATCGCGGGTGTAGCGCTCTCCCTGGCCGGTCTGGATGGCGAAGAAACCGTCACCCTGAATCGCTGCATCCGTTGCGCTGCCGGTTCGCGTCAGCGCACCCTGGCCGAGATCCAGTTGGCTCCCGCCCAGCACGCCATAGCGATTGACTGTGCCGTTGAGCTGCGAGTCGCCCGCACCTTCCCCGGCAAGCGCATCGCGGAAGAACTCGCGTTGCGCACGAAACCCGGCCGTGTTCGCATTGGCCAGATTGCTTGACGCACTGTCGAGTGCCTGGGTGCGCGCCAGCAGTGCGGAATAGGCTGCGTAGTAGCCGCTGTCCATCTGTGCTCTCCTGCCCGATGCTGATGCAATCCGGCGGCCACACTGGGCGGGCGCAACCACGCGCCATCTTAGGAAAGGCTAAGGACTGAAGACGGCTCAGGCGTTGGGCGCAGGGGCAGCACCACGTCCTCAACATCCGTGTTTGGAGATTTCTGCCACATTCGTAACCACAAATGATCGTGCATGCGAACCAGCCGTGCTCCTGCTGGACGCGCGCGCTCGAGCTGAGCCTGGATGGCCGCCGCGGCGCCGTCCCGTCGAGGACTGCCCCCGGTTGCTGGCTCGATCTCCGGCTCGACTACCGCCGCTTCCCACTGCCGCCACAGCTCGTCGGTAACAAAGATCGGAGTGACGGGGCTGCCGACAATGTGCTCCAAAGCCCGCGCCGCGGCATGGTCAGCGCGGCAGCGGCCCGATAAAAACAGCGCTCCATCCGAATGCCGCGACAACACCAGCAGATCGTAGCGACGCTGCAGCAGGGCCGGCATGGCTCGCGGCGCAAGCTCAATACCGGCATTCGCTTCGGCAAGTACTGCGCAGTTCCACTGCACGGCCAATGCCTTCGCAATCGTCTCTCCAGAGATGCCGTGCAACTCACGCAGCCAGTCTCCGATGCGCCCGCGTCCCGCCTGGCGCTGTGCTGCCAGGGCCTCCTGCAGCTCGCGCTGACGGATCCAGCCACGACTGAGCAGAATCAGCCCAAGGGGCATTCGTAGGGACCGCTCCGGCGGTGCGAAGTCCCAATTTTCAATCTCCGTACGCAGTGCGCGGGCGATGATCTGCTCTATGCAGACTGTACTGCACGCCCAGTTGCCCTCAAATCGGGGCGCACCTCGCCGGCGCAGCGTCTGCAACCACCCGGTCTGACAGTCCGGGTTGCCGCACGCATCGGACCAGCTTGGTCCGGACCTTGGCCGTGGCTGGGCAGAGACGTCGCTGCGCCCGGCGCTCATGCCGACAGCACCTCGGTAACGCGCAACCCGAATTTGCCCTGCACCAGAACCACCTCTCCCCGGGCGACCACGCGATCGCCAATCATCAGATCCACCGGATCGGTCACCTGGCGGTCCAAAGGAATGACCGCGCCCGGCCCCACTTCGAGCAGCTCGGCCAGCGACATCTCCCGCGCGCCGAAGCAGATGGTCGCTTCCAGTTCGATATCAAGCAGTTTGTCCAGCATGGTTCCTTCTTTTCCGGTTCTGTTCAGAGATCAGTGACGTTTATGCGCGCGCCGCGTGGCTGCGGGGCGCGTGCAGCGCGACACGCAGGCGCGCCATGGCTGAAGAATGCAACTGCGAGACTCGCGATTCGACCACTCCCAGGGTGGCGCCGACCTCGCGCATGGTCAGCTCTTCGTAATAGTAGAGACTTAGCACCAGGCGCTCGCGCTCCGGCAGCTCCGCGATCGCACCGGCCAGCAGGGCTCGCATCTCGCCGCTCTGGCACTGCAGGAATGGATCGTCCTCCGGACCGGCCGGCAACAGCGAGAGCGTCTCCATTTCGCTCTCCTCACCGGGAGCGGCGTTCAGGCTGGCGATCTCAAGGCCCGACAGGTCACCCAGAAGCTCCTGGTATGCATCGAGCGACAGCCCCATCTCAAGCGCGATCTCCGTCTCGCTCGGCGCGCGGCCCATGCGAGTGGTCAGGCTGCGGATCGCCTCCTCGACGGCCCTTCCCTTCCGACGCAGTTCACGCGGGCCCCAGTCGAGCGCGCGCAGGCTGTCCAGGATCGCGCCGCGTACACGAAACTGGGCGTAGGTGCGGAACTGCACCTTCTTCGCTGGATCGAACTTCTGGAACGCATCGAGCAGCCCGACAATACCGGCGCTCATCAGGTCTTCCATCTCTACCTGCTGGGGCAGGCGCTCGCGGATGCGCAGCGCAAGGAAACGCACCATCGGCAGGTGCTCGCGCAGGCTCTCCTCGGACATGGGCACTCCGCTTTCGCGCGGCTTCGATGCCACGTCGTGCGAAGCTCCATCGCCAGGCAAGCTGACGTGTTCCGTGCCCTTTTCCTCTACCCGCGATGCCGTGCGGCCCGCACTCAGCAGGCTGACCGGAAGAGTCGTCCCACTTTGGCAAGCACCGGTCTTCTGTTGCGTTTTCGTGTCTGCTGCGCCGAGCCGCGCTGATCGTGCCATTGCCGCCACTGAAGCCTCCGTCGTCACCATGAACTCGTATCTGTCGAAATACTTCCTCTGCCGCCTGCCTACCGCACCGTGCCCAGCGATCGGATCCGCACCTCGGCTGGCACCTCGGCCGGAGCCAGCACTGTCAGCCGCGGCACCGATGGTTCCAGCCAGCGACGGATGTGATATCGCGCCGGACTCTGACACAGAAGCACGGGCCATGCCGTCGTACCCCCGGTCCCGCTTAGCCGCTTCAAAGAATCGGTCAGCCGGCGCACCACCGGGACGCTCAACGCGCTGCGGTCGCTGACCACCCGTCCGCCGTCGCCGAAGCAGGCCTGCAGTTCTTCGTCGATCGCCGGGTCGAGCAGCAGCACCGGCAGCGCTCCCTCTGCGTCCAGGTGCGGCTGGACCAACCGTCGGCCCATCGCCTGGCGGCACTGCTCGACCAGGAAGGGCAACGCCTTGTTGCTCGGCGCGGCTTCGACCAGCACCTCGAGGATGGTGCCCAGGTCGCGGATGGAAACCTGCTCGCGCAACAGCTGCTGGAGCACGCGCTGCACCTCTCCAAGCGTCATCACCTTCGGGACCAGCTCTTCCATGAGCTTGGGGTGCGACTCCTGCAGCGTGTCCATCAGGCGCTTGGTCTCCGCTCGGCTGAGCAGCTCGTGCGCGTAGCGCCGCACCAGCTCGGATAAGTGCATGGTGATCACCGTGGTCGGATCGACCACCGAGTACCCGGCAGCCAGTGCCTGCTCTTCGAGTGCCGGAGCGATCCAGCGTGCCGGCACACCAAACGCGGGCTCGCGTGTCTCACGGCCCGGCAGCGGGCGCGCATTTGTGTCTGCCGAAACAGCCAGCAGTTGATTCGCCTCGGTCTGCCAGCGGCCAATCTCGACCCCGCGCAACGAGACGACATATTCCCTGGGCTTCAGTCGCAGATTGTCCGCGATATGAACGGGTGGCACGATGAAGCCAAGCTCAGTGGCCAGATGCCGGCGCAGCGTGCGGATGCGCGGCAGCATCTGCCCGCCCTGCTTCTCATCCACCAGCGGTATCAACTGGAAACCGATCTCGAGCGAGAGCTCGTCCATGCGCAGCAGGCCGGCCAGGTTCTCGCCCTGTGCCTTCTCTGCATCCTTCTTTGCCGTCTCTGCCGCAGCGACGGTCGCGTCCGGAACGGCATGACGCCGTGCGACCTGGCGGCCCGTGAACAGCAGCGCGCCGGCCACCAGTACGAAGGGCAGCTTGGGCAGCCCTGGCACCAGCGCCATCGCGCCCAGCACTCCTCCCGCCAGGTACAAGGTCGATGCGCGGCCGAGTAGCTGCTCGCCCAGCTCCGCCCCCAGTGCGCCAGCCGACGATGCGCGGGTGAGCACCATGCCGCCTGCCACCGAAACCAGCAACGACGGAATCATCGTCACCAGCCCATCGCCCACGGTGAGGATGGTGTACGTCTTCACCGCATCGGCCAGCGCTACGCCCTGCTGCAGCGTTCCGATCAGCAGACCCGCGATGATGTTGATGGCTGTGATCAGGATGGTCGCCATCGAATCACGCTGATTGAAGCGTGCAGCGCCATCCATGGCGCCATAGAACTCGGCCTCGCGCGCCACTGCCTCGCGGCGTTTGCGTGCTGAGACTTCATCGATCAACCCGGCGTTGAGATCGGCATCGATCGCCATCTGCTTGCCCGGCAGCGCGTCAAGCGTGAAGCGCGCCGTCACCTCGGCCGTGCGCACCGCGCCATGGCTGACGACCAGGAATTGAATCGCGATCAGGGCGAGGAACAGGACAAAGCCGACAACGTAATTTCCGCCGACCACGAACTGCCCGAACGCCTCGATCACACTTCCCGCCGCGGCCGTGCCCTCGCCGCCATGCAGCAGAATGCGGCGGCTGGACGCAATATTCAGCGAGAGCCGGAACAGCGTGAGCAGCAGAAGGAGCGTTGGGAAGACAGAGAAGTCGACAGCCTTGCGCACCTGCACCGCGGCGAGAAACACAAGGACAGCGGCTGCAATCGATATCCCGAGCAGCAGGTCGAGCACTATGGCGGGCAGCGGAATCAGCATCACGAACACAATGCTGATCGCGGCAGCCGGCAGCGCGAAGGCGCGCATTCCGTTCAGACGGCGCAGCCAGGGAGCAGCTGCGGACGATGGTGTGCCAGGTACGGCGAGAGGGGCGGCGGTGCTCATAGCGTGTCCTCAGAGGGGATCGGCCGCAGCGCAAGGCCGGCCAGATTGGCGAGCGTAGGTTCTGTCGACGTGCGCTCTGTTGTCGCGCGCCTCGATGTTGTGCGCGTGGGTGTTGGCCCTTGCGTGGTTGCCGGGCGTGGCGCTGCGTTCGGCCGCCCTGGATTCGTCACATCTCGGGTGGCTCTCGCGCCAGAGGTTTGCGTGCTCGCACCCGGAACAGCCGCTGAAGACGTCTGCTGATGCGCGCGCATGCGGCGCATGCGCTCCTCAGCCTCCTGCCGGAAGAGGTAAGCGAGAATTGCAGCCACGGCGGCGTAGAGTTCGCCCGGGATGTTCTGCCCCGGCTCGACGGCGCGGTACAGCGAGCGGGCCAATGGCGGATTCTCCACCAGCGGAATGCCCGCCCAGCGCGCCTCTTCACGAATCTGCGCGGCGAACAGATCTCTGCCCTTGGCCAGCACCTTGGGCGCTTCCATCGTGCTCATGTCGAAGGACAGCGCCACCGCATAGTGCGTGGGATTGGTGATGACCACGCTCGCCTTGCGCACATCAGCGCGCAGGTTGCGGCGACGCATCTGCCGCTGCAGGCCGCGGATGCGGCTTTTCATCTGCGGATTGCCTTCGCTCTCCTTGAACTCCTCACGCATCTCCTGCTTGGTCATCTTGAGGCGGCTCTCCCACTGCCGCCACTCGACCAGGAAGTCGATCAGCGACCAGGCCAGCAGGATCCACGCGGTGTTGACGAGCAGCTCATATGCATCGCCCAGCACCTCAGGAATGTGCGCGAGGCTGAAAGCCGGCAGTTGCGCGAGCGATGTAAGGAAGCGAAACCACTCATACGCGAGCAGCGCCACTGGAACCAGCGAACGGCCCAGGCGCACCAGCGAGCGCGTCGAGACGATATGCTTTGCGTTCTCGAACGGATTGAGCTTCGACCAGCGCGGCGTCAGTCCATCCGGATGGATGGTGATGCCCTGGTTCTGAGCCACGGCGACGACCAGGCTGGCCAACGCCGCTGCGAGCATGACCAGCAGGCACGGCGCCGCACCGGTCACGATAATGTGGACCATCGCCGTGCTCAGCGCATCACCGGTCAGCTCCCGCTCACGCATCAGGACGAGAGACTGTTCGTACGCGTGCCGCCACACCGGAAGCCACAGCCGCACAGCCCAGCCCAGGGTGAGACTGCCGGCGAGCAGGCCAGCCGAGGAGACCAGGTCGCGACTGCGCGGTCGGTCGCCTTTCTCAATGGCTTTCTGGCGCTTTTGCGGACTGGCTTTCTCTGTGCGATCACTGCTCATCAACAAAACTCCTCGTGTACTCGATCAGGCAGGGTGGGCGGCCAGTCCGGCCAGCATGGTTTGCGCGCTGTTTAGTAGGCCCTCGAAGCGCGCTTCGAAGAACGCCGGCCACAGCGCGAGCGAGCCGATCAGCATGCCGTAGCCAAGCAGCGTCTTTACAGGAACCGTGAGCGAGAGAACCGGAAGCTGCGGTGCGAGGCGCGCCATCAGCGCGACACCGATCTCGACGAGCAGCGTGGCCGAGAGCACCGGCAACGCGAGCTGCAGTGCAGCCAGGAACACCCCACCGGTGAGCCCGATCAACGGCAGCCCGATGTCACGCGGCGCGATACCAGCCCCCACCGGAACCGTTACGAAGGTCCGCAGCAATGCGCTTAGCAGCACACGGTGGAGCCCGGCCGCGAGCAGCACCGTCGTCTCAAACAACCCGAGCATCTGCGACAGCAGCGGTGTCTGCACCGAACTGTTCGGGTCGAGCAGGTTGACCAGCGAGAAGCTGAACTGCAGGCCGAGGATTTGCCCGGCAAGCGAGGCGAGCTCATTCAGCATGGAGAGCGTGAGGCCCAGCACAGCCGAAACACCCAGCTCACCCAGAATGCTCCGCAGATCGATCGTCGCGTGCGCACCGGGCAGCCCGGCAGCGAGCGGTGTCAGCAGTGCAGTAAGCGCCACTAGGAATGTGGCCTTCACCTTGACCGGCAGCGCTTGCGAGGAAAAGATGGGCGCAAAGACAAACAAACCACTCACCCGGATACACACCAGCAGTGCGGTCGTCAGGAATGCGGCCCAATCGTTCGGAAGTGACGCGAGAGTCGGCATCGGCTAGCTCGCGAAGCGGTGCAGGTCGCCCAGCAGCGATCCGGTGAAGTAGACCAGCCGGTGCATGAACCACGGCATGCCGACCAGCAGGACGCCTGCAACGATCAGCAGGCGAGGCACGGTCGAGAGCGTCTGGTCCTGCAACGACGTGAGGGTCTGGACCAGGCTGATGATCAGACTGGAAAGACCCGCAATCACGAGAACAGGAAGGCTCAGGATCAGCGCTTCATGCAGCGTCATGCGCATCAGTTCGGAGACCTGGTCGGGCGTCATCTGTTTCTCCGTTGGTTACGAGAAGCTCTTCAGCAGTGATCCGGCGAGCAGGTTCCAGCCGTCCACCATGACGAACAGCAGGATCTTGAGCGGGGTCGAGATCGTGACAGGTGGGAGCTGCATCATGCCGATAGAGGTCGTCACCGAAGCGACGACAAGATCGACCAGCAGGAAGGGGAGGAAGAGGACGGCGCCGATCTGAAATCCGGATTTCAGCTCCGACAACATGTAGGCCGGCACGACGACGCGCAGGGGGAGGTCCGCAGGCGTCTTCGGACGAGCGACTGCGCCCGCGTTCACGAACAGAGCCAGGTCCTTCTCACGTGCGAAGCGCAGCATGAACTGCTTTGGGGGGACGGTGCCCCGCTCGATTGCCTCCCAGCCGGAGATCTGGCCCTGCTGGAAGGGCTGGATTGCCTGCTGATTCACAGCCACCATCACCGGCTGCATCAGAAACCAGGTCATCATCAGCCCCAGCCCCATCAGCGTCTGGTTGCCCGGTGCGGTCTGCGTCCCAAGCGCCTGGCGCAGGAAGTGGAAGACCACCAGCAGCCGCACCATCGGCGTGATCGAAAGCACGATGGCCGGCACCAGCGTCAGCATCGTCAGGGTGAAGACGATCGTCCACGGGACGGAGTTGTTGTTGCCCTTCAGTGCTTCAAGGGTGCGCTGCCCCTCCGGGCTGATCACCCACATGGCAAGCGAGGTGGTCGCGGTCATGCCCGCCCCCGTGCCCGCAACCGAGCCGCTGTGCGCGGACGAGCACTGTTGCGGCCCGCAGATTGCACCGGCCGACGAAGCGGCGTGATGCTGGGCGTTCCGTCCGCCCCAACGCCCACCACCATGCGGCTGCCGGCGACATCGACCAGCAGCAATGAACTCTTCTGTCCGAGAGACACACGGTCGAGCACCGCAACGCGAGCGCCCTTGGTCGCGCGCCTACCGGCGAACAGCCGACCGAGCAGTCCTCTTGCGAGCACGCTCTGTTTAGGCTGCCGCATGGACTCGAGCACATTGGCCCAAAACGGCGGCATGGACGGCTTCGGAGCCGCACTCGTCTGTGACGAGCGCGCATTCCACGGCAGGGTCGCGTCAATGTGCACGGTCGCGACCGGACGGGCAAACCAGGCGTGCAGGGCGGTCATGCTTTCCTCCGCCACTTGTGCCGCCAGGCCAGGCGCTTTACGCGCGCAGTGAGCTGCTGCTCGACGGACTCAAGCTCGACCAGCAGCAGCCGCTCACCAGCGGCGGTCAGCACCAGGTCGCGCACCGAGAGGTGCTCGGTCATCAGCAGCGCGCCCGTGTCCAGGTCCTGCAGGTCGCGCAGGGTGAAGCGGACCAGCGGCACGCGGAGTTCCACGCGGAAGGGGATCTGCTTCAAGTGATCGGGCAGCACGACCGTGCGCTCGGCCAGCGTCCGCTCCTCGAACTCGCCTTCTTCGATATCCGTTGAGTTCGCCGGGACAGGCGCGAGCTCGGTGCACTCCGGCTCGACCGGCGGTGCCATCTCTTTCAGCGGGGGCTCGAGCAGCGGAGGCTGCACCTGCGGAGCGGCGCCGAGGGCACTCGCTGGCTCCGGTGCTTCCATGGCTTGTGGATGTGTGTCCATGCCCGGGACAGGTGCACGCCGGCAGCCACGTTGTGGCGCCGTCTCCTTAGAAGGCTGTGAGAGTGCAGCCAAGTGCAGCAGGGGTGCACAAACACTGGCTCTGCCGGCCCTCAACCCGGGCGAGGAGAGCCACACAATCTCAAACCATCGCCGGATGGGCCAGCGGTGTGGAATCGATTCTTAGAGGACCGCAAGAAACCCGGCGACCGCTAACTATCGGGTCAGCAGACTGGGGAATGCGCGATCCCGGCGACCACCCCTGGCGACCATACGTGGCGACCTTGTGTCACAGCTCCCGTCACACATTAGATCGGCAGGAGTGCCCAAGGACTTGAGCCAGCAGATCGCGTTAGTCGATCGCCTGGACGGCGCCGCGGCCGAGCAGCTCCTCGGCCCGCTCGATGAAGACCCGGTCGGCCCCGACCGACAAGCCCGCCGGCTCAAGCATGACTACGAACTCACCCCGTTGCTCCAGGTTGATCATCAGCTTGCCCGGACCGGGAGCGCTTTGAATCATCGAGTGCAGCGAGAGCAGGGTCTGCTCGTTCGCGCGCTCTAACGTCACCTTGATGCGCACGTTCTGCGGAAAACGTACCCTCACATCTTCGAGCGCCGTGATTGACGACACCGCCAGCTTGGGCGCGGCGTCTTCTTCTGCACGCAACTGCCCGCGCACCACCACCGGGACATCAATCTTCAGTGCCTCTGCGAGCTTCGGGTAGTCCTTGGGGAAGCAGATCAGGTCGATCTTGCCCATCTGGTCTTCGAGCGCAGCCTGCGCATACAGTTCGCCCGAGCGCTTCGACTTGGCCACCTTCAGCCCGACGATCACGCCAGCGACAGCAATCTCGTTCTCCGGCTGTTGCCCGCGGCGAGTGGGCGGCGGCGACGGCTTCATCTCAAGCGCATCCGCAGTGCTCAGGGCCTTCACGTTCTTGATCTTGTCCGCGTACTTGTCGAGCGGGTGGCCGGAGACGAAGAAGCCAAGCACCTCCTTCTCGGACTGCAGACGCTGGTTCTCATCCCACTCGGGCACATTGGGCAGCGGATCGATCGCGTGCGCGCCGTTGCCGTTCGATGAAGCACCATTCGCGGTCGCATCGTCAAAGATCGCTCCCAGTCCGGCGAACAGGCCGGACTGGCCAGCCGCAAGGTCCCGCTGCGACTTCTGCGCTCGCTCCATCGCTTTGTCGACGGCCGCCATTAGTGGCCCGCGCGAGCCGAAGCTATCGAGCGCACCCGCCTTGATCAGCGATTCGATGACGCGCTTGTTCAGCAGGCGCAGATCGACCACCTCGCAGAACTCCCACAGCGACTCGAAGCCGCGCTGCTTCTCCTCAAGGAGCTTCGCGCGCGCGGTCAGAATCGAGTCGATCGCATTGCGGCCCACGTTTTTGATCGCGGTCAGACCGAAGCGGATCACCTTGCCGTCCGGTGTAAAGTCAGCATCGGAGACGAGCGCATTCGGCGGCTCGACCGAGATCTCCATCTCTCGGCATTCGCTGATGTACTTGACCACGTTCTCCGGCTTGGAGATTTCGCTCGTCAGCAGCGCCGCCATGAACTCGACCGGGTAGTGCGTCTTCAAATAAGCCGTGTGGTAGGCCAGCAGTGCGTACGCGGCGGAGTGCGATTTGTTGAAGCCGTAGCCCGCAAACTGCTCCATCAGGTCGAAGATGCGCGTCGCCTTGTCCTTCGGGCGCTTGCGCTCTGCCGCACCGGTCAGGAAGCGCTCGCGCTGCTTTGCCATCTCTACCGGATTCTTCTTGCCCATCGCGCGACGCAGCAGGTCCGCTTCGCCGAGCGAGTAGCCGGCCAGCACGTTCGCGATCTGCATCACCTGCTCCTGGTAGACGATGACGCCCAGCGTCTCCTTCAGCAGCATCTCGAGCTCGGGCAGTTCGTACTCCACCTTGCGCCGGCCCCACTTGCGCTCGATAAAGTCGTCGATCATGCCGCCCTGGATCGGTCCCGGACGGTACAGCGCGTTCAGTGCGGTCAGGTCTTCGACCGTCGTGGGTTTATAGCGGCGCAGCACATCGCGCATGCCGCCCGATTCGAATTGGAATACGCCGGACGTCAGCGCCTTATGGAAAACATGCTCGTACGTGCGCTGGTCATCAAGCGGCACCGTCGCCATGTTGACTTCACCGCCCTGGTTGCGGCGGATCAGCTTCAAGCAATCATCGATCACGGTCAGCGTGGTCAGCCCAAGAAAGTCCATCTTGAGCAGGCCCATCTTCTCGACCGCTTTCATGTCATACGCGGTGACGATCTCGTCGTTCTTCGACCGGCTCACCGGCACCAGCTCGGTCAGCGGCTTCGGCGCAATCACCACGCCGGCGGCGTGCACACCCGCACCGCGCACCAGTCCTTCCAGCTTGCGTGCCGTGTCGACCAGTTCCTTCACCAGCGGCTCGGCATCGTAGGCGGTCTGCAGTTGCACAGAATCTTTCAGCGCCTGCTCAATCGTGATGCCGATGGTCGCGGGTATCAGCTTGGCAATGCGGTCCACATCGCCATACGGCATATCGAGCGCGCGACCCACGTCCTTGATCGCCGCCTTCGCCGCCATGGTGTTGAACGTGATGATCTGCGCGACCTGCTCGCGGCCGTACTTGCGCGTGACGTAATCGATCACCTCGCCGCGCCGGTTCATGCAGAAGTCGATATCGATATCCGGCATCGACACGCGCTCCGGGTTCAGGAAGCGCTCAAACAGCAGCTCATTCTGCAGCGGATCAATGTCCGTGATCTCCATCACGTAGGCGACCAGCGACCCGGCCGCCGAGCCACGCCCCGGTCCCACCGGGATATCGTGCTCCTTGGCGTAGCGAATGAAGTCCCACACGATCAGGAAGTAGCCGGGGAACTTCATCTGCTTGATGCATTCAAGCTCCCGCTCCAGCCGCTCGCGGTAATCCGACTCGGACTTGCGCAGCAGGCCGCGATCCTTCAGGTGCTGGATCGAGGTCTGCAGCCGCTTCTCAAAGCCGGCGCGGCACACCTCCTCGAAGTACGAATCGATCGTGTGGCCCGGCGGCACCGCAAACTCCGGAAACGGGTTGTCCACCTTGTTCAGCTTCAGGTGGCAGCGCTCCGGGAACTCCATCGTGCGCCGCACAACCTCGGGCGCATGCGAGAACAGGCGCTCCATCTCTGCGGCCGACTTCACATAGAACTGGTCGGAGTCGAACTTGAAGCGCTTCGGATCGTGGATCGATCCGGCCGTCTGCACGCACAGAAGCACCTCGTGCGCGTGGTGATCGTCCTCGCACAGGTAGTGGCTGTCGTTGGTCGCGACCAGCGGGATGCCCAGCTCTTTTTCCAGGCGAAACATATCCGCGTGGATCTTTTTCTCGAGCTCGAGCCCCTGGTCCTGGATCTCGAGGAAGAAGTTGCCCTTGCCGAAGATGTCCTGGTAGCCGGCGGCTGTGGCGCGCGCCGCCTCGTACTTGCCCGCCATCAGGTTCTCGCAGAACTCCCCCGCCAGGCAGCCGGAGAAGCCGATCAGCCCCTTCGCGTGCTCCGCGAGAAAGCGCTTCGAGATGCGCGGCTTGCGGTAGAAGCCATGCAGCGAGGCCTCGGACGTGATCCGGACCAGGTTGCGATAGCCCTCTTCGTTCTCCGCCAGCACCAGCAGGTGGTTGTAGTCATCGCCCTGCGGATCGGCGCGATGGTCTTCTTTTTTGCAGACGTATAGTTCGCAGCCGAGGATAGGCTGGATGCCCTTGGCCTTCGCCGCGTCGAAGAAGTGCACTGCGCCGTAGATGTTGCCGTGATCCGTGATCGCGACAGCCTTTTGGCCAATCGAATCGACGTGCGCAACCAGCTTCTCAACGTCACAGGCGCCGTCGAGCAGGGAGTAGTCCGTGTGCAGATGAAGATGGGTGAATTCAGCCATAGCCCTGCTTCAATTCTAGGCGGGTGCATGCCCATTGACAGCGCGGGAGCCTGTGCGCGACCGGACGATTGTGAGGAAATCAGGGGCAAAACATGCGCTCAATCGCGGGCCGCCATCGGGCTCGCTTTCAGGGTGGATCCGCAGCGCGCCCACCTGTAGCAAGCCTTGTCTCTGCAACGTTAGGCCTCGGATGGTGTAAACCGCCTGGCAGCAAGCAGAAGCTAAAAGCGTTGGCAGAACTCCGTGCTGAAGTACCTGGTAAGGAACCGGTGTTGTGGCTCCTTCGACCATAAGGACGCCTCCAGCGACACCGTACCCGAGCCGTAGACCTCTGCTCGCGCACCCTGTCCGGTATCTCCGGGCCACACGACGGTGGCATCCAGCGTGTGCGTGCCCCTCTCGATCGGAATCAGTACTTCATCCTTCCCGCTTCCATTCAGAACCAGGAAGTCTTCCCCAGCTCTGGACAAGCAGGAGTCTGTACTCCTGAACTGGTTGAGGCGAACCGATACGAACCCCTCATCGTATGACTGCAGCGTGTATTGCAGTCGGACGCGAAGCGTCACCGGCGCGCCTCGTTGGAATCTCTGTGTTGGCAACGTGACTGTAAGGTTCGAGATTGAATCGCTGAGAAGCGGAGCCTTTCCGCGCTGATTGCGGGGCGGTTGTTTGCGGCAGCCCGCGCCGCTAAGGACGGTGAATCCCATGCCGACGAAGCAAAACAAAGCAAGACGCAGGGGTGAAGAGACGGGGCGAGAGGCGAACTTGCGTAGTTTGAGCATCGCGTCTTTTGCGATTCGCCCGCGTGCCATGCTGGGTCAGTTCTGCCCATCGACTCCCCACGCTTTTGTGCACTTGTCGGACGCAGCCTCGCGAGAGCCTCTGGTTCAGGATACTCACCCAGGAGCATACAGGTCAGCACCTCGACGCACGCCATTCGGCGAACCGACAGAGGGCGCCCGCGCCCGCTTACAATCATCCCCATGACGCTGTCGCCCTCGGTCGACCTCGTCGGCGTGGGGCTGAACGCGACCGACACTCTCATCCACGTGCGTGAGTTTCCGCAGCGTGGCGCAAAACTCGAATACGAACACGAGACCGTGCTGCTTGGCGGCCAGGTGGCCACTACGGTCGTCGCCTGCCAGACCTGGGGCCTCTCCACGCGCTACATCGGCAAGCTGGGCGACGATCACGCGGCCACGCTGCATGCCGAAGCCTTTGCGCAGCTCGGCGTCGAGTCGCACCTGGTGCGCGTGCCCGATGCGGCAAGCGCCCGCTCGCTTATCCTGGTCGACCCGCAAGGTGAGCGAACCGTGCTCTGCCGGCGCGAGGAGCGGCTGACGCTCGACCCCACTGAGCTGCGCCGCGAGTGGATCGAGAACGCGCGTGCGCTGCACGTCGATGGACATGACACCGCGGCTGCGACACAATCTGCACGCTGGGCGCGTGCGGCCGGCGTCCCGGTGATCGCCGACCTCGACGAGACCTATCCGGAGGTCGACGCGCTGGTCGAGAACGTCGACTACCTGATCGTCAGCCGCGACTTCCCCGCCCGGCTCACCGGCGAGTCCTCGCTCCCCGATGCGCTCCGCGCCCTGGGCCGCCGCTACGGCTGCCGCCTGACTGCGGCCACGCTTGGTGCGGACGGCGTGCTCGCGTGGGACGGCGAGCGCTTTCACCATGCGGCCGCCTACTGCGTTCCTGCCGTCGACACGACGGGCGCGGGTGACATCTTCCACGCCGGATTCATCTATGGCCTGCTCGCAGGTTGGCCGCTCGCCCGCCAGCTCGACTTCGCGTGCGCTGCTGCGGCGCTCAACTGCACGGCCGAGGGTGCCCGCGGCGGCATCGGGCCGCTTGCCGGAGTGGAGTGCGTGATCGCCGAGACACGGCGCTATGCCGCGGCGTCGGACGTGCTCGCCAGCCTCGACCGAGTCGCGCCTTCAAGGTAAGGCCCTGCATACAAGAAGAGGCGAGCCATCGGCTCGCCTCTTCCGCTTGCAAAATCGACTTCGTCTACCGGCGCTTCGCTGGAGCCTTCTTGGCCGGCTTCTTCGCAGCCGGCTTCTTTGCCGGAGCCACCTTCTTGGCCGGTGGCTTCGCAGCCTTCTTCACCGGCTTCGGAGCGGGCTTCGCTGCTTTCTTCGCGGGCGCTGCCTTCTTCGGCGCAGGCTTGGCAAGCTTCGCTGGAGCGGCCTTGACTGCCTTCTTCGCGGGCGCGGCAGGCTTCTTCGCCGGCACTGGCTTGGCATTGACCTTGCTGGCTGGCTTGGCAGGGGCAGCTTTCGCAGCAAGCACCACCTTCGCCGGAGCAGCTTTGGTTGGTGCCACAGCGGCCTTCACTGCGGCAGAAACGGCCTTGGCCGGAGCGGGAGCAGCCTTGGCAGGCGCTGCCGCCGGCTTCAGCTCGGGCTTCGCGGCAGGTTTCCCCTTCGCTGGCGCAGTGGGCGGAACGGGAGCCGTCGCAGCAGCCGGCGCAGCCTCCGGGCTTTTGGCCGCCTTGGCTGCTTCGTCCTTCTTCTTGGGTGAGTCTTCCTTCTTCGAAGACTTCTTCTTCGCCGCGCGCGGCTTGCGCAGGTTGACCGGAGGCGGTGGCGCGGGCGGCGAGTACGGCTCGAGGAACGCGCGCAGCGCGGCCTCGTCGTTCAACTTGTTATCGATGGTCTGAAAGAACAGCTCTTCGAGCAGCTCGGGATAGCGCTCGAGCTCCGGCGTGATGCGCATCTCGAGCATCAGGGCGGTCGGAACCTTCTGCCGCGCCTCCGGCCACACTTCGAACAGGTTCTTGTACTTGCTCTGGATCGCGGCATTGCGACCGGTCAGCCCCAGCCACAGCACCGGCTCGGCGGCGGAGCGCGTCAGCAGCTTCCACGAAGCCGACGGTGCGCTCGCATCCTTATGGGTCAGCCGGGCAGCAAACGCCTCGGCCTCCTTGCCCAGACGCTCCCACTCCTTCACAAAGCCGGGCCGCACAAACAGCTTCTTCAACGCGGCAACGTCCTTCGGCTCCATGCGCGCGGTCAACAGCTCCATCGCGGCGGCGGAGCTATCCGGGTAAATCCCTTCCATCTGGAGGCGGGTCTGCAGCTCATGAAGCTGCGCCATGCCCTGCGCGTCCGCGGTGTTGGCGCTCCAGGCTGGGAACAGCTCTGCCAGCCAGCCCTGCTCTTCGAGCGTCCGGAGCATGTCGAGCGGTGATTCCTCATGCCCGATCTCTTCCAGCTCATAGCCGCGCTGAAACGCGCTGATCAGCTTGAAGACGCCCTCTTCGCGCGCATTGTCGAAGCGCTGCTTGGTGCGCTCATCCATCTGCCAGCCCAGGCGGGCGCTCAGTCGAGCGGCACGGAAGAGTCGGATGGGATCTTCGAGAAATCCGTAGTTGCTGACCAGCCGCAGGCTCCGCATCTCGATGTCGGCGACGCCGTTGGTCGGGTCCATCAGCAGACCGAACGAGCCCTCGTTCAGCGAAATTGCCATCGCATTGACGGTGAAATCGCGCCGACGCAGGTCTTCAAGGATGCTGGTCCACTCATAGACCGGGTGGGCAGGCTTGGGAAACGTCTCCTTGCGAGCCGACGCGATCTCCAGCCGGACACCGCCCGCATGGCGCAGAAATATGGTCTGCGAGGCGGGGTGCGAGCCCCACAGCAGGAATCCGGCGGCTTCGAGTGGTTTCTGGAGGTCGAGGGCATTTCCCTGAACCGTCACATCCAGATCGCGGACGGGGTGGCCGCTGGTCAGGTCACGCACCGCGCCGCCGGTCAGGAAGCTGGTCATCCCCTCACTACGGGCAGTATCGCGAACCGCAGTCAGCGCATTGCGCTGCGCCGGAGACAGGCGGCGCTCCAGCAGGTAAACGTAGTCGGGCATCGGGTTTGTCAGCCGCCCCTTGCAGCCGTCGCGTGGCTGGCTCTATCTATATCGTTCTGTGAGGGTTAGCACGATAACATGCAGAATCTCACCGCCTAACGTTAGCATAATGTGACATTCTTGGCTACCGTTCTGCACACTTTGTGCTGCAGCCACGCATCAGATATGCGACAATCCGCAGGCCCGGGCGCTCCTCTACCCGGCAGAGCGCGGATCCACTCATGGGCGGCACACAGAAAAAGGCGATCCTTCGCATGCAGGACGGCTCCTGGCTGGCCGGCTACCTGCCTGCAGGCGACTTTGTACGTGCCGGTGCCGTCGAACTGCTGGACCTCTCCGCCAGGCGACAAACCATTGTTCTTCAGTCACTTCGCTGGATCTGCTTTGTGCGCGACTTCAACTCTGGCGAGCCTGCCAACCCCGAACGCCTGCTGCGCACCACCTTTGCATCCCGTCCCCGACTGGCTGGGCTGTGGCTACGACTGACCCTGACCGACAACAGCGAACTTGAAGGCGTGGCCGCCAACGATGCCACCCTGCTGGACCCGAATGGGTTACTGCTGACCCCGCCGGATACCCGCTCCAACACGCAGCGTCTGTTCATTCCGCGCTCCAGCGTGCGCGAGTTCACCGTGATTGCCGTCGTCGGCACCGCCACCGCGCAACGCAAGCCACCAGCCGTCGCTCCCGATCGCCGCGCCGGCCAGGGCGACCTCTTCTCCGCTGCCAATCCCAAGGCGGTCTGAGCCGGCCGGCGCTTTCGACGCGGCGATTACCATGCCAAGCATGAGACTTAGCGACCTGGCCGACCGCCTCGGGGCCACGCTTCACGGGGACGGCGAGCTCGAGATTCGCGGTGTCGCCGGCATCGAGGACGCCGGCCCCGGCGAGCTCACCTTTCTTTCGAACCCCCGGTATGCCCCGCTCGCTCACACCACCCGCGCCAGCGCCGTTCTGGTCGAGCCGGACTTCTCCGACATTCCAGCTGCCACGCTGCGGCTCAAGAACCCCTACCTCGCGTTTGCCCGCGCACTGGAGCTATTTCACCCCATGCCGACGTACGCGCCCGGCATTCACCCCACGGCGGTCATCGACCCCACGGCACGCATCGGACGAGACGCGCACATCGGGGCGTATGTCGTCGTGGGCGAAGACGTCGTGCTTGGCGATGGCTCTGTGCTGCTGCCCCACGTCGTGCTCTACCGCGGGGTGCAGGCCGGCAGCGCACTGTTTGCGCATGCGCACTCTATCGTTCGCGAGCACTGCGTGCTGGGTGACCGCGTCATCCTCGGCAATGGCGTCGTGGTCGGTGGCGATGGCTTCGGCTTCGCCAAGCGCGAAGACGGCGGCTGGCACAAGATCCCACAGTCCGGGCCAGTGCGCATCGGCAGCGATGTCGAGATCCAGGCCAATGCCTGCATCGACCGCGCCAGCGTCGGTGCGACCGTGATCGCGGATGGCGCGAAGATCGACAACCTGGTTCAGGTCGGTCACGGCTCGAGCGTGGGCGAGAACACGCTCCTGTGTTCGCAGGTCGGGCTTGCCGGATCGACCGAGATCGGCCGCAACGTGATTCTCGCTGGACAGGTTGGCGTCGCCGGACATTGCCGAATCGGTGATGGTGTCATCGCGACGGCACAATCGGGTATCCCGAACGACGTCGCTGCAGGTAAGGTCGTCAGTGGCTATCCGGCGATCGACAATCGCCAGTGGCTGCGTGCGTCGGCTGCCTTCCTTCGCCTGCCGGATCTTGTTCGTCGCATGCGCAGTGTCCCCGGGTCCCGTGATCCGCAGAGCGATCGGGAAGATAGCAATCCGCAGAAATAAAAGAGAGGAGCGAGGAAGCACGGCAGCGCTCGCGTGCATCCGCGCATCAGATTCTGTCAATGTCCGACATCGAAGAGATCAGACCTGCTGGGGGTGTGGCCGAGGCTGTGCAGGAAGCTCCTGTCCGCGTACTGCTGCTGGATGATCACCCGGAGAACCTGCTCCTGCGCTCGACCATTTTGCGTAAGCACGGCTACGTCGCGGAGACGGCTGACTCCGTCGAGGCCGCGCAGCAACTGTTGGACAACATCGACATCGCTGTCCTCGACTACCACCTCGGCGCAGGCCGCTTCGGCACCGACGTGGCCGCCGAGCTGCGCGAACGCCGGCCCGAAGTCCCGATCATCATTCTGTCGGCCACCCTCGAGCGTCGCTTCGGCGGGGTCGAGGACATGCACCTGCTCAAGGGCTACAGCTCGATCGACGATCTCGTCACCGCGCTGCGATCGTTTGAAGCCAAGCGCCGTGGCAAGCCGGTCGTCGTCGACGCGCGCGACTTCTTCTACTCGCGGATCAACATGGCGATGGGCGATGACATCGTGCTCGAGATCCTCGACGCGAACGGCAACTGGCAGTACGTGAACGAGACATGCGCACGCCTGCTGGAGCAGCCGCGCGACTGGTTCCCCGGCAAGAACATGTTTGTCGAGATGCCCGAGCTGGCCACCGACTGGCGCGACATCCTGCACACGGTCGCCGTCGATCGCGAGACCTATATCGACCGCACCTACCGCGGACTGCTGAACCTGCCGCGCAAGGGCGAGGGCTGGGTGTGGAATGTGCTCGCCTTCCCCATCAAGCTGCACAACAACCAGACCGGTGTCGTGCTGACGGCGCGCATCCTTGAACGGAAGACCACGCTCTGATGCGGCAACCCCTCCTGCTCTCCCTTTCCGTGCTGCCGCTGCTGGCCGCCGGCTGTCATGCGCGCCCCGACCCGGGCGCACCCACGGCTCCCTTTCAGATCACCGTGCATAACCAGGGCGGCGACATCCATCAGATGGAGGTCGACTACCCAAACGCCAGCTTTGGCCGGGACTACATGCCCTCCGGTGGCACCTACAGCTACACGCCGAAGCTGATCGGCTCCGGCCCGCTCAAGATCAGCTTCAACGATGCCGGTGGCAAGAACCACACCGCGACCGGCCCGGTGCTGAACGACCAGATGCGCGCCACGCTGATCATCTCGATTGGTGAAGATGAGGGCATCATTTTTCAGGGCCTGCCGCAGCCCGGTCGTTAGCACCGCGATCAGAATCGTCACTGCGAGAAGAACGTTGTCCGCCCTGGCCAGCTATCACATGCGCTGTTGGGGCGCGACTCTCACGCCGGATCGGAGGTGCCGCACTCGATGAGCACGCCTCCCGACCCTCGCCTGCCTGACTCTCGCCTGCCCGAAGCTCCAGCGCGGCTTGCGCCCTCCACCCGGGCCGCTCACGCCCCTGCATCGCAGCACCTGCGCACAGCCGGCTCGGCACTGGCTAGCTGGTGGCGCGCGGTGTCGATCGAGGCACTGTGCGTTGCGATCCTTTGGCTGATCGGGCTCGAAATCCTGCACGTGCCGCTCGCGCCCGCATGGGCTCTGGTCGCCGGGCTGATGGCGTTTGTTCCCAACGTCGGCGGCGTCATCGCGCTGATCGGCCCCGTGTTCAGCATTCTGTTTACGGGTCGTGATCTCTACCGGCTCGGGTTCCTTTTCGGCATGTACGCGCTCATCGTCATCATCGACCAGCTCGCGCTCCAGCCGTGGCTGATGAAGCGCACAACCCGTGTGCCGGTGTGGGCATCGATTCTCGTGCCGATTGCGCTCGGGATCGTGGTTCCCTTCTGGGGTGTGCTGCTGGCGCCCCCGCTGCTGGCCGTCCTCTACGCCTTTCGGCGGCCGAAGCAGCGCTAGCCTCCCGTCCCGCGCTGTCCGCAAGCGAACAGCTCTTTTTGCTTCCGGACACTCCCGTCGTTCTGTCGCCAGTGTTCGGCGGTCCGTTTGTGGCACCGCGCGTGCTCTTCCATACGGCGAAAGGACCCTCCCATGCCGTCCTATGAACGTGTTCGTGATGTCGTGACCGGTGCGTTTCCGCAGGATGTGATCGAGCAGCGACGCCAAGGCGGCTGGCAACTCGTATCCCTGGACTGGCGGCGCGAGTTGCCGGGCGATGAGCCGCCGAGCGCTGGCGCGTTCGCTGACGAGATCCCATACGGACTACGCATCTCTGACGATGGGCAGCGGCTCGAGATCGATACGCAAGAGAACCTCGTGCTCCTGCAGATGATGCAGCTGCTCGCGCAGGACTTCTCTTACTCAAGCATCGTCGGCGATCTGAACGAGAAGGGCTACCGCACCCGCGAGGGCCGCCCCTGGTCGCGCGTGGCCGTGTTCAACATGATCCCGCGGCTGATCGAAGTTGGCCCGCGCATGTTCTCGTCGAAGGAGTGGGAAGAGCGTCGTCTGCAGTTCGCAAAGATGGTGTGACGAGGCTGGCGGCGACGCTGAGAGATCCTGTTCTGAGTGCTACAATCGGGTGTCCCGGCGCGCTGCCTGCATCACCAATGGCGGCTTGCCGACCAGTCATCGCACGCAGCAGAGGTCCTATGTCCGGCCACTCCAAATGGGCCACAATCAAGCACAAGAAGGGCGCGCTGGACGCCAAGCGCGGCAAGATCTTCACCCGTCTGATCAAGGAAATCACCATGGCCGCTCGCGGCGGCGGTGATCCCGATGGCAATCCGCGCCTGCGCACCGCCATCCTCGCGGCGAAAAACGAGAACATGCCGCAGGACAACATCAAGCGCGCGATCCAGCGCGGCACCGGCGAGCTGCCGGGTGCGCTCTACGAAGAGATCACCTTCGAGGGCTACGGTCCGGGCGGCGTCGCCGTCATCGTCGAGACCTCGACTGACAATCGCAACCGTACGGTGAGCGAAGTGCGTCACTCGTTCGCGAAGAACGGCGGCAATCTCGGCTCGGAAGGTTCGGTGCGCTTCCTGTTCTCAAAGAAGGGCCTGATCGCCGTGCCCAAGGAGAACGCCGACGAAGACAAGCTCATGAACCTGGTGCTTGAGAACGGCGGCGACGACCTGAATGACGAAGGCGACACCTGGGAGATCCTGACCGACCCGGCCGCATTCAACGCTGTGCTCGAAGCCATTCGCGCGGCCAAGATCGAGACTGCGATGGCTGAGATCACCATGATCGCCAGCACCTATACCAAGCTCGAAGGCGCACCGGCCAACCAGATGATTCGCCTGCTCGAGGCGCTCGAAGATCACGACGACGTGCAGAACGTCTACTCCAACTTCGACATGGACGCGAAGCAGATGGAAGAAGTCGCTGGCTAACCACCGGCTGCCGCACACCGAAGGCCGCCCGCTGCCGGCGGCCTTCTTTCTGTCACCTTCGCTGCTCGCTCACGTCTCATTGAAGAACTCCGGCGCGCTCGCGCATCCGATACGACGCATGCAAACAATCTGCCGACTTCCGCTAGCCGTCGCGCTGGCCTCCACTCTCGCTCTGCCTCTGGCTGCTCAGTCCAGCAGCCGCACGAGCACGACCTCGCAGACTGCGACTCTCTCTCCGGTGCAGGATGTGCTCTCGCGCCGCGCGTGGAACTACGGCGTGTTCTTCGACGGCGGGTTCAGCGCCCGCAACAAGCCGGACTTTCGCTTCCTGAACGCAGGTGGACGCGTCGGCAAGATTCTTACCGATCCGATCGGGCCCAGCATCCTGCGTGGGCAGTTCGAGTACAGCGCGGAGCTGATGCCGTGGTGGCAGGGCTACACCAGCCCGTTCAATCGCTACAACCTGACCGCGACCAGCAACCCCGGTGTGGCCGCGATCCAGGGACCCTATCGCACCGGCGGCACCTACAACGGCGTCAGCACGACGCCGATCATCTTGCGCTGGGATCTGCAGGGCACCAAACGCATCCTGCCATTCGTGCAGGGCGCGGGCGGGCTGATCTGGACCAATCACAAGTTTCCGCCTGTCGGCCCCTTTCCGCTGCCCGGCCACCAGGGCACCAGCGTCTGGAACTTCACGCCGCAGTTCGGCGTCGGCGTGCAATACTTTCTCGCGCCGCGGCGTTCGCTCACCTTCAACGCCAACGCGGTCCACATCTCGAACGCCTCGCTCGGCGACGCCAACCCGGGCGTGAACGCGACCGTGCAGTTCCAGATCGGCTACAGCTGGTGGAAGTAGTGCGAGCGATGCCCCGTCCATGACTCGTCCAACGACGCATCCGGTGATCGAATGCGTGCCCAACTTCTCTGAGGGGATGAACAGCGAGCGGGTGCTGGCCATCGTGCGCGCCATGCAGGTGCCCGGCGTGTCGCTGCTCGACTGGTCGCAGGACGCGGATCACAACCGCTCGGTGGTCACCATCGCGGGACCGCCCGCGGCGGTCGTCGAAGCAGCGATCCTCGGCGCCGGCAAGGCAGCAGAGCTGATCGACCTGACCCGGCAGACGGGTGTGCACCCCCGCATCGGCGCGGCCGACGTCATTCCGTTCGTGCCCGTGCGCGATATCTCGCTCGAGCACTGCGCACTGCTCGCCCGCCAGGCTGGCGAGGAGATCTGGCGTCGTTACAGCGTGCCGGTCTACTTCTACGAGGCGGCTGCCGCCCGCCCGGACCGCTCGCGGCTCGAAGATGTGCGGCTCGGCCAATTCGAAGGGCTGCGCGATGCGGTTCGTCGCGACCCGGGCCGACGTCCTGACGTCGGCGGCCCGGACCTGCACGCGACCGCCGGCGCCAGTGTGGTGGGCGCGCGGCGCTTCCTGATCGCCTGGAACGTGTTTCTCGACAGGCCTGACGTGGCCCTCGCCCGTTCGCTGGCACGCGAAATTCGTGATTCCGGGGGCGGGCTGAAGGGCGTCAAAGCCTTGGGCGCCATGGTGCGTGGCCGCGCCCAGATCTCGATGAACCTGACCGACTTCCGCGTCACCCCGCCCAGCGCCGTCTTTGCCGACCTGCGCCGCCGAGTGGAAGGCCGTGGCGCCCGGATCATCCAGGGCGAGCTGATCGGGCTGATCCCGGAGGCTGCAGTTGAGCAGGACAGCGAGTGGCTGCGTCAATTAGAGGACTTCTCGGCCGAAACCAAGGTCCTCGAGCGCCGGATGGAACATCCGCTGCCCTGGCCCTGAGCCCCAGGTTCGATGCCGCAGTAACAAAGAGGGCGTAACCGGGTTGTCACCCGGAAGTGATAGAGAGAGCGCCGCCACACCGCCGTAAGATAGATAGTCGAGCGGTGTCTCTGGCGCCGATGCGCGAAGGAAGCTGGTTCTGATGATGAAGACCCTTGGAAAGCTCGTTGGTAGTGCCCTGCTCGTTCTTGGAATGGCCGCGTTGCCCGCTGCGGCTGCACAGCTCAGCGCCGACGCCCGGGCCGCCATCCCCCGCGACGTGCAGCAGTTGATCGTGATCGACTACCGCGCCATGCAGAACTCGCCCGCCGCCATGCAGCTCAAGGGCAAGGTCATGCCCCCGGAGCTGAAGAACCTGGAGCAGGCGTTGCAGGTCTCCGGCCTGAATGACAACCACGATGTCGACGAGCTGGCGTTCGCCTCCTTCCGCACCAAGGGATCGGGCGAGTCGACGCGCATCGTTGGCGTGGCGCAGGGCCAGTTCTCGGTCGACGAGATCATGGCCAACTTCAAGAAGAAGAAGATCAAGCCGGTAGCGCTGCGCGACAACCGTGTCTACCCGCTCGGCGCGTCGGGCATGCAGGTCGTCTTTCTCAACCCGACCACGATGATCTTCGGTCAGCACGACTCGCTGATCAACGCGCTCGATACGCGTGACGGGCTGCAATCGAGCCTGCTGACCAACAACACAATGGGCGACATGATCTCGTCCGTTCAGGATGAGCCGCTGTGGAGCGTGCTCGACCAGAAGGGTACGCAGACGATGATGCAGTCGCTGCTCGGCCAGGGCGCCAGCCTGGGCGACTACGACACTATCAAGAAGCGGATCCTCAGCTCCTGGTACACGATGGACTTCCAGAACGGTGTGAAGTTCAACCTCGACGTGCTGACGCCGGATACCTTCACCGCTGCGAGCATCGCTTCCCTGCTGAACGCTGCCGCGCTCTACAAGAAGATGAGCGGCACGGACATCGAGAAGCAGGCGCTCGACGGGACGAAGATCGACTCCAACTCCGGCAAGCTGATCGTCAGCTACTCCTCCAGCGATCGCCAGTTCGCGACGCTGCTGCAGTCGAGCCTCTTCCAGTCGGTCGTCCACTAGACGCACTGGCACCTGAAGACACAAGGGCGCCGCACTCGCGGTGCCCTTTGTGCTGTACGCGCCTGCACAACTCTCTGGCCGAACCGATAGGGGCTCTCACCGGCGGCCGCCGGCACATCGGCGCGAGGCGCTCTCACCGGCTTCGCTGATTTGCGTATCTTTTCGAGCCGGAACTGCGAACCACGTGTCATAATCGGACGCCTTCAAGCCAGCAGCTTAATCAACGGTTCTCCCCCGGATTCCGCTGCTGTTTCGTTTACGTCCATAGCATTGGGCCCACCAGCGGTCTGTAATCCCCTCTCGGTTCCTGGAGGGTCCGGATCACACAACAGCCCCCTGCTTCCAGATAGCCCTGCAGCTAAACGATTTGGTTTCCTGAGGTGTCGGATGTTGAAGAGGAATTGGGCTACGGGAAAGTTGGCGAGGCTGGTGAGCCTGGCCGCAGCGGTGCTACTAACGACCGCCTCCTACGCGGAAAACAATGGGGGGAGTCCGCATCAGGTTAGCAGCGGACCCCAAAGCGATAAGGTGCTCTACATCTGGGCGCAGGACGAAGCGCATATCGCTCCAGACTTCCTTGCTGTGGTCGATTTCAACGAGGAATCTGCGAAATATGGGCAGGTCATCAACGTTGTACCGCTGCCGCCGCCCGGCAACATTGGGAATGAGCCGCACCACTGCCATCTCAATTCAAACAAGACGATCTTAGGGTGCGGCGGACTGCTGAGCCTGCTCAAGAATCAGAACGGAATTTTCTTCTTCAACGTCGCGGACGCGAAGAAGCCGAAGTTCATGTTCTCTGCGAAAGCCGTTGAATCGAGCATGACCGACGACTTCCTGCCCATCGAGAACGGTGGATTTCTCATTACACAGATGGGCTCATCGACCGGCATGGCACCTGGCCGGGTTGCAGAGTTCGATGGCCGTATGCGCTTCGTGGCGAACCACTTCGGACTTATGTCGATGTTTCAGGAATGGCCTGAAACCGCGCCTCTGGACGGGTTTAACCCTCACGGTATCTCGGCGCGTCCGGATCTGAATTTGATGATGACCTCGGACTTCCTCATGCCGAGTAGCACATTGATGGGTTCCATGGGGCCGGTCCTGCGAGGGTCTGTCCGTATCTGGGACTATCGAGAACGCAAAATCACGAAGACCGTCGACCTGTTCGCGCCGGACGGCACTCCTGCGCAAGGCACGATGGACGTGAAGATGCTTCCGTACGATTCGCATGGCTATGGGTACACGTCCGGCATGTTTGACGGCCACGTGTACCTGATCGATCCTGAGCATGGCCGCGGCACTCCCGTATTTGACCTCTCCACGGTCGAGCCTCATGTAGACACGCCGGTCCGCGGTGGCATGGGGCAGATCATGGCGACGCCGCAATCTGGCGACCGGCTCATCCTGGGTACATTCATGGCAGGACAAGTCGTTATGCTGGACGTCAGCAATCGTTTTAATCCGAAGCAGCTCTCCGTGGTGAGTTTCGGCGCGAATGCCGGGCCGCACAACCTGGTACTGAACGACGACGATAGCCGACTTGTGATCACCGACTACTTCCTGAATGAAGACGCCGCCGGGATCATTCACTTCGAAGGCGACCACAAAGTCCACGTGCTCAAAGTCACGCACGATACGCTGACCGAAGACAACCGATTCAAACTGGACTTCAATACGGCATTCAAGACAGGTCCAGCGCGTCCTCACGGCATTGCGATGAAGTAAGCTCGTGTTCTCGACCGGCCGCCCAGGTCAAACTGTCTCTTCGAGCGCGCTCGAAGAGATGAAAGAATTGACCCGAACAGGGCTGGTTGGGACCACCTTGCCGACAGAGTCCGCCCGGTGGACGCAGGAGGGTGCTCCGCCGCTGGCCCACCCTCGCCGGGGAGGGGCGTCGCCTGTCACCTCCTCCTTGCCGCGCTTTGCTACGCTAGAGGCATGAAATTTGGCGTCCTCGTCTTTCCCGGTTCGAACTGCGACCATGACACCTTCCACGTCATTGCGGAGGTGGCGCGCCGGCCCGTGACCATGCTGTGGCACGAGTCGGAAGACCTCGAGGGCTGCGACGCCATTCTCATCCCCGGCGGCTTCGCCTACGGCGACTACCTCCGCACCGGCGCCCTTGCCCACTTCGCGCCCATCATGCAGTCGGTCAAGCGCTTCGCGGCCTCCGGCGGTCTCGTGCTCGGCATCTGCAACGGCTTCCAGATCCTCTGCGAGTCCGGCATGCTGCCCGGCGCGCTGATGCGCAATGCCGGCCTGAAATACGTCTGCCGCCAGGTCCACCTGCGCACCGAGACCAGGGATTCGCCCTTCACCAGCCGCCTCACGCGCGGGCAGGTGCTGCAAATTCCGATCGGCCACATGGAAGGCAACTACTACTGTGACGAATCGACCCTGGCGACCCTGAAGCGGGACGACCGCGTCGCCTTCCGCTACTCGACCCCCGCGGGAGAGATCACAGCCGATGCCAATCCGAACGGCTCGCTTGAAAACATCGCCGGCATTCTGAATGAGGGTCGCAACATCCTTGGCCTGATGCCGCACCCGGATCGCTCGAGCGAGGGGCTGCTCGGCTCGGCCGACGGGCTGCTGGTCTTCCAGTCCATGATCGATGCGCTCGGCACAGGCGAACGGCAGCCAGCCGCCGCAGTCCACGCCTGATCCCATGATCGACATCCATCATCACCTGCTGCCCGGCGTCGACGACGGCGCGCCCGACCTGAACGTGTCGCTTGCCATGGTCGAGATGGCGCTGGCCGATGGCATCACCCACATTGCATGCACACCGCACGCCAGCCATCACTACCAGTACGATCCCGAGCGCAACGCCGCAGTCTTCGCCGAGCTGCAGGACGCCGTGCATGCCCGCTTCGGTGAGCAGATGACCTTAGCGCTCGGCTGCGACTTTCACCTGATGTACGACAACATCGAGGACGCGCAGCGCTACCCGACGCGCTACACCATCAACGGCCACAACTACCTGCTGGTTGAGTTTCCGGACACTGCGATCTCGCCCAACACGGCGCGCACCTTTTACGATCTGTCGCTCTCCGGCATGACGCCCGTGATCACCCACCCGGAGCGCAACCTGATCCTGTCGCGCCAGCCGGAGCGCATGTACGAGTGGATCCAGGCCGGTGCGCTGGTGCAGGTCACCGCCGCATCGCTGCTCGGTCGCTTTGGACCGATCGCCGAGCGCGCCGCGCATTGGCTGCTGGACCACCGCTGGGTCCATTTCCTGGCCACCGACGCGCACAACACCCACTCGCGCCCACCGCTGCTCAGCCCGGCGTTTGCCGCGGTCGCCGAGCGCGTGGACGCCGCCACGGCCGAGCGGCTGTGCCTGCACAACCCACGCGCCGTCTTCTACGGCGACGCCCTCGGACCGCAGCCCGAACCGGCCCCGCCACACTCGGTTGCAGGCCGGCGCGCGGCGGGCAAAGGCGGATTTTTGAGCCGTTTCTTCGGCCGCTGACGTTACCGTAGTGACTCTCTCGCCGATCCGGGTGCTGCCCGTTTCGATGTATAGACCCAACAACTTAGACCTCGTAGGCTGACGACACAGGAAAGCGAAACATGGGTGTGCTCTCTTCCAGCCGGAGGCTTGGGAGAGGCTCGCCTTCCTCGCGCCTGGACTTCCCCGCGGGACATCTTCGGTTCATCCGGGGATCCCAGATCAGGTGTGGTTTGGCGAACGGTAAGTTCGAACTGCGCAGCAAACGTTTTACCCGTCCCGGAGTGGCCGCATGAGCGACTTCCTCGCTTCGATTCTCGGTCTTGGTTTCACCCTCGTGGTCTGCCTGCTTGCTGTGCAGGCTCTGTTGAGCCCGTGGCTCCGCGTCCGGCGCAGGGGCGAAGAGGGACGGGCCAGAAAGCGCGCTCCGGAAGCCGCGCCCTCCCACACCACGCATCCAGCACCGCACATCACTGCTACCCCGGAGACCACCGTCCAGGTCGGCTGACCGTCTCGCACGGTGGCCGATGGTGACGGCGGACGTTCTCTGAAGCCGGGCTGACCCGAAGCAGCATGCCACGCCTCCATGCAACCGCCGGAGGACATCGCGCAGTACCCGTTATGCACCACGGTCTGTGCGACCATGAAGTAGCCGCATGCCTCCGCCGTCGCCGACTCCGCTGTTTCCTGCCACGCCGGTCCCGCCTCTGCCCGATGCCGGGGCGCTAACGCCCGAGCTCTCGCTGCGCGCCCTGCTCGAGCGCACCTTCGGCTTTGCGAGCTTCCGTGCCAATCAGGAAGAGGTCTGCCGCGCCGCGGTTGCCGGGCGCGATGTGCTGCTGGTCATGCCAACCGGCGCAGGCAAGTCGCTGTGCTACCAGCTTCCAGCGATCGCGCGGGGCGGCACCGCGCTGGTCATCAGCCCGCTGATCGCCCTCATGGAAGATCAGGCCGCCAAACTCTCCGCGCTCGGATTGCGGGTCGCCCGCATTCACTCCGGCATGGATCGCGCGGCCTCGCGGCAGGCCTGCGTCGACTATCTCAGCGGCAATCTGCAGTTCCTGTTCATCGCGCCGGAGCGGCTGCGCGTGCCCGGCTTCGCGGAGATGCTCGGCAAGCGCCGGCCGTCGCTGATCGCAATCGACGAGGCCCACTGCATCTCGCAATGGGGGCACGACTTCCGCCCGGACTACCGGACACTCGGCCAGCATCTGCACCTGCTCCGGCCCGCCCCCGTCCTCGCCCTGACGGCGACCGCAACCCCCGTCGTGCAGCGCGACATCCTCACCCAGCTCGGCCTCGAACAGGCGGTGCCGTTCATCCATGGCTTCCGCCGCGACAATCTCGCGATCGAAGTCGTCGAGCTTTCAAAGCCGCAGCGCACCGAGCGCGCGCTTGAGCTGCTGCGCCCGCCCGAGCATCGGCCAGCCATCGTCTATGCGCCCACGCGCCGCGATGCCGACGAATGCGCTGCTTACCTTGCGGTTCACTTCCCTGCCGCGGCTTATCACGCGGGGCTCAGCCCGGAGCAGCGCGACAATGTGCAGCGTCGCTTTCTCTCCGGCAAGCTTGACGTGGTCGTCGCCACGATTGCGTTTGGCATGGGCATCGACAAGGCCGATGTCCGCACCGTCATCCACACCGCGCTGCCCGCGAGCCTTGAAGCCTACTACCAGGAGATCGGCCGCGCGGGCCGCGATGGCCTGCCCAGCCGCACCGTCCTGATGCACTCCTTCGCCGACCGGCGCACGCACGAGTTCTTCATGGAGCGCGACTACCCGGAGATCGATGCGCTCGAGCGCATTCACAGTAGGCTGCTTGGCCCCAAGGGCAGCGCGGCGCCGGACCCGATCCATCGCGAAGAGCTGCGCTCCGCTCTGCGCATGGATGCCGAGATCTTCGAGAAGGCGCTCGAGAAGCTTTACATCCATGGCGCCGTGACGGTCACGTTTGATGAGCTCGTGAGCCCCGGCGCCGAGGTTTCAGCGTGGCGCAAGACCTACCGCTCGCAGGCCGAGCATCGGCGACTGCAGTTGGAACTGGTGACACGGTTCGCAGAAGGCCATGCCTGCCGCATGGCAGCGTTGGTCGGGCACTTCGGCGATACGGCGGACAGCCGACGCCTGTGTGGCCGGTGCGATTTCTGCTCGCCCGAACGCGCCATTGCACAGAGCTTCCGCTCGCTCAGCACCCAGGAGGAGCAGGCGGCGCGCGGCATCCTGAAGGCGCTGCGCAATGCGTCCTCGCCCTCAACCGGCCGCCTCTACAAGGAGCTCTACCCGCGCGAAGAGCTCTCGCGCAATCACTTCGACGATGTGCTTGGCGCGCTCGCGGCTGCCGGCTATGTGCGGATCGAGGATGCCAGCTTCGAGAAGGACGGTCGCCCGGTGAACTACCGCAAGGCGGCGCTCACGCGCGAGGGTGAAGACTTCTCGGAAGGTGCGCCGCTCGAGCTGAACCTGCGGGAACGCGCCGCACCAGCCAAGCGCAAGCGGCTGCGCAAAGACACCGCGGCAGAGAGCGCGCCACGCACCGCTGGCGGCAGCACATCGTCGCGGCCCCGGCCCGCACCCGAGCGGCCCGTCATCCAGCTCTCGCCCGAAGGCGAAGCGCTCGAAGCGCGACTCAAGGAATGGCGGCTCGCGCTGGCGAAGCGCGACGGCAAGCCGCCGTTCTTCATCTTCGGCGATGCGGTGCTCCGCTCGATTGCAGACGCACGGCCCACCACGCTGGCTGCGCTCGCGCGCATCAGCGGTGTGGGTGCAGCCAAACTCGAGCGCTTCGGTGCAGATATCTGCCGACTCTGCCGCGAGGGCTGACGCGCAGGGCTGATGTAGTATTCCCCGCATGCTCGCTCGTCCCCTCGCTGCCGCTGCTCTCCTGTTCCTCACCATGACCTCTGCTCAAGCGCAGTCCGCAACGCCCGCCCACAAGTGGTCCATCGTCGTGCATGGCGGGGCCGGCGTCATCGAACGCAAGTCGATGTCACCCGAGACCGAGGCCGAGTACCGCGCCGCGATGAAGACCGCGATCGAGACAGGCGCTGCCGTGTTGTCGCGCGGTGGGTCGTCGCTCGATGCCGTGCAGGCGACCATCCAGTACCTCGAGGACAATCCGCTGTTCAACTCGGGGCGAGGCGCGGTCTTCTCGTCGGAAGGAAAGAACGAGCTCGACGCGGCGATCATGGATGGCGCAACGCTCAAGGCCGGTGCGGTCGCGGGCATCACGCACACGCGGCACCCGATCGCCGCAGCGCGTGCCGTGATGGAGCAGTCGTCGTACGTGATGATCGCCGGTCATGGCGCGGATGATTTCGCCGCGAGCAAGGGCCTGGAGCAGGTGCCGCCCAGCTTCTTCTTTACCGAGCGGCGCTGGCAGGGGCTGGTCAAGCAGTTGCAGCAGGAGGGCAAGCCGGCGCCCGCGCGACCGGAAGGCGCGCCGCCCGCGCCTGACAAGCCCGTCTCTGAAATCGAACCGCCCGATGCGCACAAGTACGGCACGGTAGGCGTCGTCGCTCTCGATCATGCGGGCAACATTGCCGCGGGCACCTCGACCGGCGGCCTGCAGAACAAACTGCCCGGCCGCGTGGGCGACTCGCCCATCATCGGCGCTGGCACCTATGCATCGAATCACTCCTGCGCTGTCTCCGGCACGGGCACCGGCGAATACTTCATCCGGCTTACCATCGCGCGTGAAATCTGCGCGCTGGTCGAAGATAAGCACATGAAGCTGCAGGCCGCAGCCGACCAGGTGATCCATCAGCAGTTGCAGGATCTGCACGGCGACGGCGGCATCATCGCCATCGCGCCGGACGGTCAGGCCGTGTGGAGCTTCAACACACCCGGCATGTACCGCGCACGCATGGCAGAAGGTGGCCAGCCTACGATTGCTGTCTACAACGACGAGCCCTAATTGGGGTCAAGGTCGGCGGTAGACCACGCCGTCCTTGATCACCAGCCGCACATCCTTGACAGCCGTGATCTCGTGCGTCGGGTCGCCCGCCACGGCGATCACATCGGCCAGCATCCCCGGATGCAGTCCGCCCAGGTCCTTGCTGTGGCCGAGCACGGCAGCATCGGTCGCAGTCGCTGCCGTCAGCGCCTCGACGGGGGTCATGCCGTCACGCACCAGCCAGTCGAGCTCGCGCCAGTTGTCGCCATGGGTGAAGACACCGACATCGCTGCCGCAGCCGATCGTCACGCCGGCTTTGCGCGCCAGTGCGAAGGCATGCTCTGCCCCTTGCATGTCCTCGGTGGGCGCGCTGCCACGTTTGTAACCGTGAAAGTACTCTGAATACGCCTCGACCGCGGTCAGCGTCGGCATGTAGGCGATGTGCTTCTCGGCCATCAGGCGGAAGGTGGCCTCGCTGCCATTGTCGCCGTGCTCGATCGTGTCCACCCCGGCCAGCGCGGCGCGTCGCATGCCCTCGTCCGACGCTGCGTGCACCGCGACCGGACGACCCGTGTCGTGCGCGGCCGCGACCATCGCGTTCATCTCCGCCTGCGTAAACGTGGGCCTCGTCTCACCATTCGGACCGGTGCGGTAGTCGGCGTAGATCTTGATCCAGTCCGCACCGCGCGCGGCCTGCTCGCGCACCGCGGCTACGGCCTCTGCTTCGCCGGTCGCCTGCTGCGCACCCTGGGGCAGTTCGACATCCGGGCGGTAGTTGCGCACAGCGGGACCGTATGCTCCGGTGGCGACGATCGCGCGCGTCACCACCCACAGCCGCGGTCCGGGGATCACGCCCTCTTCGATCGCGCGCTTGATACCAACGTCGGCAAAGCCCGCGCCCTCGGTGCCAAGATCGCGCAGCGTCGTGAAGCCGGCCATCAGCGTAGCCTCGGCGTGCTTTGTCGCCACGACAGTGCGATACGCCGGCGGCTCCGTCAACACCTGCGCATCCCACAGCGTCTCGTTGTAGGGGTGGAGCAGCAGGTGCGAGTGCAGGTCCATCAATCCGGGCAGCACTGTTGCGCCGGGCAGCGCGATGCGCTCGGCATCGGGTGGCACCGTGACACTGGCGCGGGGGCCGACGGCGCGGATGGTCTTGCCGTCGATCAGCACCACCCAGCCACTGTGCAGCGGCTCGCCGGCCGTCCACACTTGTGCGGGCTCAAGCAGAATCGGGTGCGCGGGCCGTGGTTGGGCAGCAACTGCTGTAGCAGTCAGAGAAGCAAGGAGAACGCAGCGGCGAAGCATGCGTGCGAGTGTACTGTGCCGCGCCGCACCGGAAAAGCGCCCAACAGGAGAAGCCTGCCTAGCTGTAGCGCAGCCAGCGCACCAGCTCCGGCAGATTCGCACGCTTGCCGTACATCAGGATGCCGACGCGATAGATGCGCGACGCCAGCCAGAGTGCGCCCCATATGAACACGAGCAAGAGCACGACCGAGAGCGCAAGCTGCCACACCGGCGGCATCTGCGACGACAGCCGCAGATACATCACGATGGGCGTGCATGGCGGGAACAGCGATAGCAGCACGACTGGCAGTGCCGTCGGATTGCTGACGATATAGGTGATCAGCACGATGCCCACAGTCAGCGGCGCAACGATGATCATGCTGAACTGCTGCAGCTCCTGCT
The DNA here is from genome assembly GCF_051025295.1 of Candidatus Dedyshia acidiphila. Lineage (NCBI taxonomy): Bacteria > Pseudomonadati > Acidobacteriota > Terriglobia > Terriglobales > Acidobacteriaceae > Candidatus Dedyshia > Candidatus Dedyshia acidiphila. The sequence continues at coordinate 87,881 of NZ_JBMGJV010000005.1, forward strand.
CACTGTTCACGCACGCGCCGACCGCGGCAGCGATCGCGCTGTAGAAGAAGAAGCCCAGCAGGAAGTAGACGAGAAAGAACGCGAACTGCAGCGGATGAATGCCAAACGCGCCGGGTCCGCCCTGCGCCAGTGCAGCGCCCGCCTGCGACGCAAGCAGCACAAGAGCAGCCGCGATCCAGATACCGAGTTGCGTCAGCCCCGCCGCGCCAACGCCAAGCAGCTTGCCTGCCATCAGCGTCTGCGGCTCAGTGGTCGAGAGCAGCACTTCGTAGATGCGCGATGTCTTCTCTTCCACGACGGAGCGCGCCACGTTCATGCCGTAGAACACGACCGTGAAGTAGAGCAGAAACATCATCGCGTACGCGCCGAAGAAGCTCTTCATCGAGTTCGCCGGCACCACTTTCCCGCCTCTGACCTGCAGCGTCTCGAAGACGACTGGCTGCTGGATCGCGCTGATCTCGGCCGCGCTCGCCCCGTGATCCTGGAGTTGCAGGCGCTCGCTGGCGCGCATCACCGCGTCATCCAGCCCGCTGGCAGCAAACAGATCGCCGGCGGAGCGCAACACCAGCTGCGCCTTCGCCACACGGCCGCCCTCCTGCTCCAGCCACACATAGCCGTCCAGCTGGCGCGTCTCGACGCGCTTCGTCAGCGCTTCGCGATCTGCCTCCGTTGCAGGAGCGACGATCTTGGCGATCGGCTGCTTGCTGTGCGCGCTCGCATGCTCGTGCATCTCCTGCGCCACCTCGCGTGCCAGCCCAGCATTGTTCGAAGCGATGACGAGCGTCTTCGCTCCGGAACCGAGCCGGGCCGCGCCCATGCTGCCCGCCATCAGCACACCGATGCTGATGGGAAACAGGATCGTCATCACTAGGAAGGCCCGGCTGCGCACCCGTTCCATGTATTCGCGCTTCGCGATCAGCAGCACATCACGCATCGGCCCTGCCCCCCACGGTGCGAATGAAGATCTCCTCAAGCGAAGGCTCGACCACCTCGAAACGCTGAATCTGCGCGCCACTTGCTGCAAGGCGCAGCAGCGCCTGCGGGTCGGTCCCATTGGTCAGCCGGAATTCCGCGCGTCCTGCAAACTCCCGCAGATCGGCGATCCCCGGCGTATCCAGGAACGAGCGATCGCCGCTGTACTCGATCACAATGCGGTCGCGCGCGAAGCGTGATTTAACGCTGCGCATCGTGCCTTCAAGCACTGCCTCGCCGCCATTCACCAGGCAAATGGCGTCGCACAGCTTCTCCACCTGGTCCATGCGGTGCGTCGAGAACAGGATGGTCTTGCCGCGCCGCTTCTCCTCGAGCAGCGTCTGCTCGAGCAACGACGCATTCACCGGGTCGAGCCCCGAGAAGGGCTCATCCATGATGATCAGGTCCGGATCGTGCAGCAGCGTCGCGATGAACTGGATCTTCTGCTGCATGCCTTTCGACAGCTCCTGCGTTTTCTTTTCGATCGCCTCCGTGATGTCGAGGCGCTTGCACCATGAACGCGCTCGGCTCTCCGCGTCACCTGCGCTCAGCCCGTGCAACTGGCCCATGAAGATGAGCTGGTCGATTACCGTCATGCGCTTGTAGAGCCCGCGCTCTTCTGGCAGATACCCGACACGGCGCAGCAGCTCGCGGTGGAAGGGCTCTCCAAAGAGCTGCACCGTCCCGGAGTCGGGCAGCGTCATCCCGATCATCATGCGGATCGTGGATGTTTTCCCCGCGCCATTGGGGCCGAGCAGCCCGAACAGCATGCCGGGCTCGATCGCAAGGCTCAGTTCGCGAACGGCTATCTTGGCGCCATACGCCTTGACGACCCGGTTCAGTGCAACGATCGGTTGAGTTCCCATGTTTGCAGACGAAGTGGCTCAGTCTAGCAAACGCAGTGACGGCCGCCGTTCAAACAATGAAGGCGGCCGTCACTTTTCTTCAGAATGAGTCCCTGCTTAGGACAGGCTGTCGTCGAAACCGCCCCCACCATCGTCGAAGCCGCCGCCGTCATCGAGCGACGCATTGTCGTAGGAGCCGCTGTCGTCGAGCGTCGGAAGGTCGGTGTCGACCTGCGGGCCGCCGTCATCCGCTATCTGCACATCGTTCGCCGTGTCCTGCTGCGGATCGAGGCTGCTGTCGCCCTCACGCGCAAACTGCTGGATGTCAGCCTGGCTGGCCGCATCGCGATCGGGAGATGGCGAGTCGTAGTAGTTGTTGATGACGGTCTCTTCCGGTCGGCCTCCCGTCTCGCCGAGCCCGAAGCCGCCACCACCAAATCCGCCACCACCGAAACCGGCGCTGTGACCGAAGCCATGCATCAGCGACTCGACCCCTTCAAACGCCAGTGCGCCCGCAGCGACACCAGCCGCGGTCTGCGCTGCCGAGCGCAGAAAGCTCGATCCGCCACCGGCTACCGGGGCATACGCCTGCGGCGCACCGTAGGCTGAGGGAGCGGGCTGGGCGTACTGCGGCTGACCGTACTGCGGGACCGGCGTATAGCCGGCGCGCGCTGCGGGCTGCGCCTGCGGCGCTGGTTGATCCTTGTGCCCGAAGAGCGCACCCAAAAAGCTGCCGCTCTTCGCTGGCTCGTGCTGGGCCTGCGCCTGCTGCCGCAGCGCGGCGATTTGGGCCTGCGCCTGCTCGAGCGCGTAGGTCTGTACCAGCACAGTCTGCGCCAGCACGTACGCGGCATCGCGATTGCGAGCGGTCCACTGCTCAATGCGCTGGGCGGCCTCGGGGTCCCGCTCTTCCAGCCGCGTGCTATCCACGCGTGCCATCAGGTCGTCCAGCATCTTCTGTTCCTGCGGGGTCATGCGATCTCCTCCGGCGGCGCAGCCTGCTCCCGCTGCGCGCATCCGTGTTGTTGGATGTAAAAACGCAGGGGAGGCAGGCGCAGTTCCCGACTTAGGAGGCCACCGTCTGCAGCGCACGTACCTCTTCGCGGCGCACGGTCAGCTTGTCGATCAGCCCGGTCTTCACGGCAAAGCCGCGGCCCGGCGTGGTTGGTACGGTGATCGTGCCCTCGCTCGAGACCTCGACCGGCGGCTCGATGATGTCCTCCGCCCAGTAACGCTTCGAGGCAGAGACATCGCCGGGCAGCGTGAAGCCGGGCAGCGCCGCGAGTGCGATGTTGTGTGAGCGGCCGATGCCCGTCTCGAGCATGCCGCCGCACCACACTGGAATGCCGCGCTCCATACAGGCGTTGTGCACGGCGATGGCTTCGGAGAAGCCGCCCACGCGCCCGTTCTTGATGTTGATGATGCGGCAGGATTCCATCTCGACCGCCGCCAGCGCATCGCGCCGGTTGCGGATCGATTCATCCAGGCAGATTGCCGTCTCCATGCGCTTCTGCAGCATGGAGTGGTAGTAGAAGTCATCGGCCCACAGGGGCTGCTCGATCATCAGCAGGTTGAATCGGTCGAAGTCCGCCAGGTGGTCGAAATCGCGCATGCGGTATGCCGAGTTGGCATCGACGCTCAGCATGATCTCCGGCCAGCGCTTGCGCACGGCTTCAAGTACCGCGACGTCCCAGCCCGGCTGCACCTTCAGCTTGATCCGCTGGTAGCCCGCATTGACCTCGCGCTCGATCTTCGCGAGCTGCTGCTCGATTGTCGGCTGGATGCCGACGGAGACACCGCAGGCGATCTCCTCCTGCGTTGCGCCCAGCAATGCGGCCAGGGGCGCCTGCTCGATCTGCGCCTCGAGATCCCAGATCGCATTCTCGAGCGCCGCCTTGGCCATCCGGTTGCCACGCACCCGACGGAATGCCTTGGGACAGTCACCGCCATGCGACGGCTCGGCGGCCGCCAGCATCGGCGCCAGTTCCTGCAGCAGAACGACCCACGCTGTATCGATTGACTCTTCCGAGAAGTACGGGTGCTCACCCGCCACGCACTCCCCCCAGCCGACCAGTCCTTCCGCATGCACTTCGGCGAGCAGCACACGCCGGTCCGTGGTCGTTCCGAAGCTGGTTACAAATGGCTCAACCAGCGGCATGCGAATCTCTCGCAATACGATCGCATCGATCTTCACTCGGTCACTCCTGTCGGTTCCGCGGCCGGCGCTAGGCCGAGGTTTGGTGCGTGCTGGCAGGGGGCGACCAGCGGCTCAGTTCAAAATAGCCGTTGCCCTTTTCATCCCGGGAAAACCCGGTCACTGCAAGACCCAGCGCGAACGCATCCGCGAACCGTTTCTGATTGGCACTTTGGCGTGCCATCGCCTGGTCCGCCGTAGCGACGGACTCTTTCCACTGCATCACCTCGGCCGGCAGCTCGATCCGCTGTTCCGGATCGTGCCGTGGCGGGCGTCGGCCGGCCGCTGCCTCTGTCACCCGCTCCGAATCCAGCCACCATTCTGCATGAAGCCGGTCCGTCGGGCGTCCCCCTTGTGTTCTGGCCGTAGAGGGACCGTAGAAATTGGGGCTGTAGCTCCGGGTGATGGCGCCCAGCTTTTCGATATTGAAAAAAGAGTTTTTGATCTCAAGCGGATCGAAGGTCCACTCGATCAGCCGGATGCCCCGGCTCAGGGCGTCTTCCCGCTGCGCCAGCTTCAGCCGGCGTCCCACCCCGGTATTGCGAAACTCGGGGCGCACCGCAAGCATGTGCGAGTGCAGGAAGGGGAGGCCATGGCGCAGCCCCGGGATGGCAAGGTTGAAGCCGGCCAGCATTCCCTCAGAGGTAAAGGCCCCGATTACCTGGCCCCCGACCCGCTGCGCCACCGTGAACAGCCGGCGGGGCACAACATCGACCGGATCGTAGCCCCAGGTCGCCGTTTGCAGCGCCACACAGAGCTCCAGCTCTTCGAAACCGCGACAGTGACGAACGTCGAGCGGAGAGAGCTCCGCTACCTGGGCTGGACGTTCCGCTTGCTGGTTCATCGGCAAAGTTGAGCCTGCATGGATGAGGTGAACAGGAACGCCTCCTGATCTTACCGGACGGCCGGGCTACCCTGCTGCTTGGCAGCTTTCCACAGGTCTTCGAGCTCCGCGGCAGCCAGTTCGGTCAGGGGCCTGCCGGGAGCCTGCTCCATGTGCGCGAAACGCGTCCGAAACTTGGTATTTGTGCGCTTCAGGGCCAGTTCCGGGTCAACTTTGAGCCGACGCGCCAGGTTCACAACCGTGAAGAGCAGATCGCCCACCTCACCTTCCACGGCCTCGAGCGGAGCCCCGCTGTCGGCCTCGGCCACAATCTCGCGGCACTCCTCCTCGACCTTCTCGAGCAGTCCTTCGTGGTCTGGCCAGTCGAAGCCCACACTGGCAGCCTTCTTGCCCAGGCCCGCAGCCTCAAGCAGCGCGGGAAAGCTGCGCGGCACCCCGGCCAGGAGCGATGCATCCTGCGCGTCGCTGTCCCCAGCATTGTCTGCCGCGGCCTTCTTCTCTGCCGTTTTGATTGCGTCCCAGTTGCGCAGTACACCAATCGCATCCGTGGCCGCCCCCGTATCGACCACCGCGCGATTGCCAGCGGCGGCGCTCGCCTCGTCCCCGAAGACATGCGGGTGGCGGCGGATCAGCTTGCGGTTCAGGTGCCCGAGCACGTCCCGGATGGAAAAGTGCCCGGCCTCGTCGCCCATCTGCGCATAGAACAGCACCTGCAACAGCAGATCGCCCAGCTCTTCGGCGAGATGATCCCACTGCTCGCGTTCGATCGCGTCGAGCACCTCATATGTCTCTTCAAGCGTGTACTTGCGGATGGAAGCGAAGCTCTGCTCCCGGTCCCACGGGCAGCCATCGGGGCCGCGCAGCCGCGCCATGATGGCCACGCTCTCCGCAAACAGCGCGCCCGCATCCTCGGGTGTGTCGCTCATCTCTCCACTCTAGCCGAGGGCCGCGTCGCTTATCAGCAGGGTGCAAGGACCTATACTGCGACCGGCGATGCAGACCCTTCAGCTCCTCTTCGCAGCGCTCTTCGGCTTCGCCTTCGGCAGCTTCCTGAACGTGTGCATCAGCCGGCTGCCGCAGCACCGTTCGATCGTGCGACCGGGCTCGCAGTGCCCGCTCTGCCGCACACCGCTGCGCGCGTGGGACAACATCCCGCTCGTCAGCTTCCTGCTGCTGCGGGGGCGCTGCCGGAGCTGCCGGCAGGCCATCTCGTGGCGTTACCCGCTGGTGGAGCTGGCCACCGCGGTTGCGGCTGTGCTCTGCATCCTGGTCTTCGGGCTGACTCCGGGCAGCGTCGCCCTGGCCCTGTTCTGCGCGTTGATGATTGCGCTCGCGGTCACCGATCTCGAAACACTGCTGCTGCCCGACGCGCTGACATTCCCGGCAATCGGGCTTGGCCTCGTGGCCCGCATGCTTCATGGCTGGCTGGGCGCGGTCCACGCCGGGGCGGGGCCCCTGGCAAGCCGCGCTGCTGTGGGGTCTGCGCGGCGCTATCTCGGGCGTGGCTACCGCCCTGGTGCTGCTCCTGCTGCGGTGGACCTATTGGCTGCTGCGGCGCCGGCAGGGCATGGGAATGGGCGACGTGAAGCTGGCGGCAGCCATCGCCGTCTGGCTGGGCGCACGGCAGGCGGCCGTCGCCTTCCTGCTCGCATCGGTCGGCGGCGCCATCGTTGGGCTCTTGTTGCTCTACGTGCGGCGCCGCGGAGCGGTAGCGGAGGGCGCGCAGGCGCTCGCCGCAGGCGACGCCGCGATTCCATTTGGATTTTTTCTGTGTCTGGCGGCGATTTACTGCGTGTTCTACGGTCCGGAGACGCTCACCTGGTATCTCGGTTTCTTCTCCGGACGGTGATCGCGGTCGCTTAGACGCGCGCCATGTGTCTTGCCTGCACCACTTCGACCATCAGGCCATTCCGCACTTCCGCGACCTGGCGTGTGTGATGAAGCAGGTGCAGCACGTGATAACGGCGCAACTGGTCCACGCGCAGCGGCCCAAGCAGAAAGTGGCGACTGACGCGCTCCATACCGAAGCGTTGGCGGGTCTCTTCAAGAACGGCGTCCAGCGCTTCGATCGACTCACCGATGCGCTCCACCAGTTCACGAACGCTCGCCGAATTCAGGCGATCCGGCGGCGTTGTCTCTGGCGGCGCCCCCACACCCTTCGGCATATGCCCGGCACTCAGCACCATCAACTGCATCATCCACTCGGTGCGTGTGCGATTGCGACTGCAGGAGCGATCCGGGCGTCCTTTAGCGAGCCGCTCTTCGAGAGCCGTGCGGGTCTGATCAAGAGCGAGGATCAGGTGCTCAACAATCTGCTGGATCGACCAGCACTGCGGGCGTCCCCATGGATGGACGTGCGCCGACGTTGCATCGAGTGTCGCAATCTCGTCGGAGAGGCGGCGGTACGCGGATGCAAAGACCGGATGCACGATGGACCAACCTCCACGAGAACTGTAGACCGCGGCACCTGCCTGAGCAACTAGGCAAAGTGTGGTGCCAATAATGAACTTGAGTACCCGAACATCTACTTTTGCAGGTCGCCAAGTGCCTTGCGGGCAGACCTGGCTTCCTTGCCATCGGGCGCGACGTCAAGATACAGCTTGTAGTTCGCCAAAGCTTCGTCTTTTTTGTGTAACTTGTCCGCGGTCGAAGCCAGCCCGTAGATAGCATCCAGGTTGGCCGGATCCAGTCGCGATGCCTCGGCGAAGCGCGCGTAGGCGCCCTGGTAGTTACCTTCGGTGTAGTAATACTTGCCGACCCGCACATCATCGGCCGCCCGACCTTCACCGGCCAGCGAGCCGCTCTCGATGTCCTTGGACGAGGGCTTGCGCAGCCGATGCCGCGCGCCGCTCTGCGGAACATCGCCGTTCGGACCGGCACCGTTGGGGTCGGCGCCGTTCGGGTCCGCAGCGCCAGAGCTGCTGCTGCTCGAGCTCGACGAGCCGGCCGGAGCCGATGCATCGCTGCTCCCTGCACTGGCCGCAGCGCCACGCGAGACGTCTTCCGGAAATGGGTTCTCTTTGGCCGCTTCCCCCGGCTTCTGCGACGGCGGAGCGGCTGGGGCCGCAGGCTGTTGCGGGTTCGATGCTGGGGCCGGGACGTCTGGAGTCTTCGAAGCATCGGGAGCATTGGGGGGCTGGGATGCGCTGCTTCCCTGCTGTTGGGCCGCGTGCTCGGACACGTCTGCAGGGAATGGGTTCTCCTGAGCAGTGGAGTGCGGCCGTACGGGCTTCTTTCCACCTGAGTCGCTGGCCGCTCCAGCTTGCGGCTTCTTCTGCGCGTCAGGCTGCGGCGTTTGAGCGGGTGCTGCGAGAACTGCCGAGGCCGGCAGCAGCAATAGCGCAAGCGCGAAGGCCGCACTGCTCGCAGACTTCCTAACAGGCGTCTCCCGGTGATTGCTGTTCATGCCCGCTGCCTCTCGACCTCAGGGTATAAGACGCAGCTCGCGGCTGTCCGGCGTCCTGCGACCGGCGCCGGGCGAGGCTTCGCTCTATACTGCGGGTCTATTCCGCATCGCGAGGCAATCACCCATGGGCCTGATGATCCGCTCCTCTGCTATACACGCCGCCGGCTGCTACACCAGCACGCCTATCTCGAAGGGCGCGCGCGTGGTCGAGTACACCGGGCCGCGCATCTCGAAGACGGCGGCCGACAAGCTATACGAGGAGTCGCCGATCACTTACCTGTTCGGGGTGGGCAGCCGCTCCCAGGTCATCGATGGGCACGGCGCGGCCATGTTCCTGAACCACTCCTGCGACCCGAACTGCGAGACCGATGAGATCGGTGACCGCGTCTGGATCCTGACGCTCCGCGACATTGCCGCCGGGGAAGAGCTTACCTACGACTACCACCTCTACGACGGGGACGAGGACGAGGCGCGTTGCAACTGCGGCACGGCAACCTGCCGCGGCACGATGTACTCACCAGAAGAGATCACGAAGCGCGCCCGCGCGGCGAAGCGTCAGAAGGGCTGAGCGCAGCGACGCGAGGGTAGGCCCCGAGCCACGCCCGCGCTCAGGCCCGTGCTCAGGGGCCTTTGACCACCGCAACCTGCGTCTGCGACCTGTGGCTCAGCAGGTCTGCGTTGCACCGAACACCGTTCCCTCGGCTCGCGGTCGCGGGGTCCTCCACAGCCTGCGGGACTACAATCAGACCAGACCCTACCGATGGCTTATCAGGTTCTTGCCCGCAAGTATCGTCCCCAGTTTTTTCGTGATGTGATCGGCCAGGAGCACGTCACCCGCACCCTGCTGAACGCGCTTGAGCAGGGGCGCATCGCGCACGGCTACATCTTCAGCGGTCATCGCGGGATCGGCAAAACCACGATCGCGCGCATTCTGGCGATGGCGCTCAACTGCCAGCGCACCATTGGCTCGCCCGAGCGGCCGACCGCTGAGCCCTGCGGCATCTGCGACGCCTGCACGGAGATTCGCGCCGGCTCCTCGGTCGACGTGATCGAGATTGACGCCGCCACCAATCGTGGCATCGACGAGATTCGCGAGCTGCGCGATGCGGCGCGTTATCGCCCGGCGCGCGACAAATACAAGATCTACATTCTCGACGAGGCGCACCAGATCACCGATGCGGCCTTCAACGCACTGCTCAAGACACTCGAAGAGCCGCCCGATCATGTCGTCTTCATGATGGCGACAACGCAACCCGAGGACATCCCGCAGACCATCCGCTCGCGCTCGCAGCACTACGCATTCCACGCGGTTCGCTATGAGGACATCCTCGGCCAGTTGCGCAGCCTTGCGGAGCACGAGGCGCTCGACGCCGATGACGCCGCATTGGCGCTGCTCGCCGAGGCCGGCGATGGATCGATGCGCGATGCGCTGTCCATTATGGATCAGGCGATTGCCAGCGCCCTTCCCGGCCCGGATGGCCGTCCGCATCTCGACGCAGAGCAGATTCGCGAGCTGATGGGCACGGTGCCGAATACGGTCTTCGAACGCCTGCTCGAATCAGTGAGCGAGAACAACAGTGCGGCCGTATTGACTGAATTGGACACGCTGCTCAATGCGGGCAACAGCCCGGCGCAGCTGGCGCGCCAGATGGTCCGGTACCTGCGCAATGCGCTGATGGCCAAGCTGGGCGGCGAGAAGAGCGAGCTGTTGCAGATCTCCGATGACGAGCGCGCCCGCGTCGCGCGCACCGCCATGCTGTTCGCGGAAGAAGACCTCACGCGCTTCCTGCAGATCCTGCTGCGCACGTTCGATGAGCTGAACTACCGGCAGGAGCCACGCTTCCATCTCGAGCTTGGGCTGCTCAAACTGGTGCACACGCAGCGTCTTATCCCCCTCGAACAGTTGATGAGTCAGTTGCCGGGTGGCGGCACAACAGCTCGCAGCAGCGCACCTCCGGCGCCGCGCGCAGCCACACCGCCAGCGGCTCCCGCCCGGCCGCCTGTCCGTTCATCGGCACCGCCTGCGCCGCCATCGCGCAGCGCTTCGGCGGAACTGCCCTCAACCCCGCCGCAACGGCCCTCGCCGGCTCCTCCATCTCCCGCAACAACGGAGCCACAGCAGCCAAGCTTCTCGCCGTTCGAGTCCGACACGCGCCGCAAATCCGGGCCCACCGGTCTGTCTGCTGCAGAGCCAGTCGCGATAGCGACTGCCACGGTTGCTGAGCCGATCGCGGTGGGACTCGCCGTTGCGTTGGCCGAGGCCGAGCCTGAGCCAGCCGCGATCGAACTGGCCCCCCAGGCCGAGAACGTTGAGCTTCCGCTACCGATGATCGAGCTGCCGCCGCACACAGCAGCCGCCGGCGTTGAGCCCTCCGAGCCGGAGATCAGCGGTCACGCCTCGGAAGAGCAGGAGCGCATCGCGGCCGACCTCGAAGAAGAGATCGCCTCCGATGGTGAGCCTGCGTCGCCTGAGGCAGAAGCGGCCTATCGCCACGCCATCATCGATCCGATCACCGCACTGCGCGATGCCGTCACGGTGGCGCTGCATGACAAGGGGCACGAGACCGCGAGCGCACTGTTGCGCGCCGGCCAGTGGTCCATCGCTCCGGACACCATCACAGTGACTGTCGCCGTCAAGAAGACGATGCTCTCGCTGACCATGAATCCGGAGGCGGAGCGCATCGCGCGCACGGCTCTGCAAGCAGCAGGCAGCCAGGCGAAGCTGGTCGTGCTGCCGGGTGAAGGCGGCACGTCTATACCCTCACCGGCAGCCTCCGCCGCCAGCGGCAGCATGCAGTCAAAGGCGCTCGACAATCCGCTGGTCAAGCAGGCCCAGGAGCTATTCCGCGCCGAGGTGCGCAGCATCCTCGACCTCCGGGGGAAGTCCTGATCTGCGCGGACCACCCTGACCTGCGCGGCATCTGATTCGCGCCTTCCACCGCAACAAGCCCCCAACCGTCAACAGAGAGGACCACGGATGAACCCCGAAGACCTGCAGAAAATGCTCGGCCAGGCGCAGGAGATGCAGCAGCAGATGGACGAGCGCCTGGCCACCACCACGGTTGAGGCCACCTCCGGCGGCGGCGCCGTCACGGTGAAGATGAACGGCCGCAAGGAAGTGCTCTCGCTGAAGATCGATCCAAGCGCTGTCGCCGGTCTGGGCTCGAACGCCGCCGACCTGGAGATGCTTGAAGATCTGATCATCGCCGCGCTAAACGAAGCGGGACGCCGCGCCGACGAGAAGATGCAGTCCGGACTCAGCGGCATGCTGGGCGGCATGGGGCTTCCCGGGTTCTGACCCGACCCCATGTCCCGCTTCGCAGAGCCCATGGCGCGCCTCATCGAGGAGCTGCGCAAGCTGCCCGGCATTGGCGCAAAGAGTGCGCAACGGCTCGCGTTTCACATTCTGCGTTCGAGTGAGGCCGATGCTGTCGCGCTCTCAGACGCAGTGCGCGACTTGAAGGCCCGTCTGCGGCTCTGCTCGGTCTGCAACAACATCACCGACGTCGACCCCTGCGTGTACTGCGCGAGCCCGACACGCAACCAGCGCCTGGTCTGCGTGGTCGAGGAGCCGACCAGCATCGCCGTGATCGAGCGCACACGCAGCTACAACGGCGTCTATCACGTGCTGCACGGCACGCTCTCCCCGCTGCACGGCGTCGGGCCGGAGCACCTGCGCACCGGTACGCTGACGGTTCGCGCACAACGCGGCGATCTTGACGAGGCAATCCTCGCGACCAGCCCGACGCTTGAGGGTGAGGCGACCGCGTCGTTCATCGCCGACCTGCTCAAACCATTTGCGATCCGGGTGACGCGCATCGCTACCGGCGTGCCCGCCGGCAGCGACATTGAATATGCGGATGAAGTGACGATGACGCGCGCGCTCGAAGGGCGGCGCGACCTGTAACGCTGCGCGGACTAGCTGCGCAGACGCGCGAGCAGGTCCTGCGGGTGAACGGGCTTGGCGAGGATTTCGAATTCGTGCCCCTGCACGCGGGCGCGATCCAGCAGATCAGCCGTGGCCGCCTGGCCGGAGAACAGCAGGATCTTGCAGGACGGCAGCATGCCGCGGATCTTGATCGCCGCGTCGATGCCGTTCATGTCGGTCATGATGACGTCGGAGATGAGCATGTCGGGCTGCAGGGTCTTCGCTGTCTCGACTGCTTTCTCGCCGCTGTAGACGGCGGTGGCTTCAAAGCCGGACTGGTTCAGAATGATGGACAGTGTATCGGCGATCACACGCTCGTCGTCGGCGACCAGGACCTTCGGCTTCTTCGGATTCTCGGACATTCGCTCCCTTTATGCGCAAAAGTGGCAGCAGCCGCATGATTGCGGCGGCGCTCTGTAGTGTTGACGCGGCTACTTGCCTGCTCTCGCCTAGATGATACGCTTCGGGTGAGAAGATGCTTCATCTTCCCGCAAACTGACAACCGATACATTCAGGGGACGATGCGAGGCGAGCATCGGCCAAGTGAGCGCGCCCTCTAACGGCGCCAATGCACTAGCTCCGTGTCAAACGGACAAGCCGGCTGGACCGGGCAGGGTTCATGACTGAAACGATCATTCGCGCCGACAAGGTCGAGAAGTACTATGCGCAGCCGAGCGAGAACCGCATTCAGGTCATCGCGCCGACTGACCTCGCGATCGTGCCCGGCGAGATCGTGGCGCTGCTCGGACCCTCCGGCTCCGGCAAATCAACACTGCTGCGCATGCTCACCGGGCTCACGCGTCCCTCCGCCGGCGAGGTCTTCTGGCACGAGGCGCCCATCGCGCAGGCGAGTCCGAACGTTGCCATCGTCTTTCAGAGCTTCGCGCTTTTCCCGTGGCTCACGGTCTTTGAAAATGTCGAAGCGCCGCTCAAGGCGCGCGGCATGTCTGCGGACGAGCGGCGTGAGCGCAGCCTACGCATCCTCGACACGGTGGGACTCGATGGCTTTCAGGCCGCCTTTCCCAAGGAGCTGTCGGGCGGCATGCGGCAGCGCGTCGGCTTTGCTCGCGCGCTCGTCGTCGAGCCAGAGGTGCTCTTCATGGACGAGCCCTTCTCCGCGCTGGACGTGCTCACGGCAGAGAACCTGCGCAGCGAACTGCTCGAGCTGTGGCAGAAGAAGACGATCCCCACGCAGGCGATCTTCATCGTGACGCACAACATCGAGGAGGCGGTGCTGCTGGCCGACCGCATCATCGTGCTCGGCCGCAATCCCGGCCACGTGCGCGTCGACTTCCGCGTCACGCTCTCCCAACCGCGCGATCGCAAGTCGAACCTGTTCACGCAGCTCGTCGATTACATCTACACCGTGCTGACGCGGCCGGACGTGAAGCCCAGCAATGTGCCGGAGCGCGTCGCCATCCGCGATCAGCGGCAGATGCATTACCAGATGCTGCCGCATGCGCGTCCAGGCGGCATCGCCGGTCTGCTCGAGATCCTGATCGACCGCGGTGGCAAGGACGATGTCTACCGCCTGGCCGATGAACTCGCCTTCGAACTCGACGATCTGTTCCCCATCGTCGAAGCCGCGCAACTGCTCGGCTATCTCAAGCTCGAAGAGGGCGACGTCGCGATCACGGAGAGCGGCCGCCTCTTCGCGGAGTCGGAGATCCTGAAGCAGAAGGAACTCTTCCGCGAGGCCGCGCTCGAACACGTGCTGCTGTTGCGCCAGATCACGCGCGCGCTCGACACCAAGGCCGACCACACCGTGCCCGAAGAGTTCTTCCTGGACATGCTCGATGAGCAGTTCTCTGCGGACGAGACCCACCGCCAGCTTGAGACGGCGATCAACTGGGGACGCTATGCGGAGCTGTTCGACTTCGACGCGGGCCGGCGCCGGTTCGTGCGGCCGGAGGTTGAAGAGACAGCCGGGCTGCCGGTCGAGGAAGTCGTCGAGTGAAGCCTCTGCGCGTCCCCACCCTGTCGCGCACGCTGGTCGTCGAGCGCTCGTGGCCGGTGGTGCTCGACCTCACGGTCGCCGCCTTCTGCCTGGCAGTCTTCTATTGCTTCGTGCTGCTGGGCCGCTACTGGTTCGGTCACATTGTGCCTGCGGCGCAGATCTCGCAGTCCGCCCGATCTCTGCCGCTCTACGCGCTCTACTCGATTGTTCGCATCGGCGTGGCCTATCTCCTGAGCCTGCTCTTCGCGGTCGGCTACGGCTACTACGCCGCCTACCATCCGCGCGTTGAAGGCTTCATGATCGCGGTGCTCGACATCCTGCAATCGATCCCCGTGCTCAGCTTTCTGCCCGGGGTCATGCTGGTGATGGTGTCGCTGCTGCCCACGCGCCAGCTTGGTGTTGAGCTCGGCGCGATCCTGCTCATCTTCACTGGGCAGGTCTGGAACATGGCCTTCAGCTTTTACTCCTCGATCCGCAGCATTCCGCGTGAGTTGCGCGAAGCCTCGCAGATTTACGGCTTCAGCGCGTGGCAGCGCTTCTGGCAGCTCGAGCTGCCGTTCTCGGCTATCGGCCTCGTGTGGAACTCCATGGTCTCGGTCGCGGGCGGCTGGTTCTTTCTCATGGCCTGCGAGATGTTCGTGCTCGGCGATCGCGACTTCCGCCTGCCCGGACTCGGCTCCTACCTGCAGACCGCCGCCGGCAATGGCAATTCGCGAGCGATGATCTGGGGACTCGTCACCATGATTGCAATCATCGTCGCGACCGATCAGCTCATCTGGCGTCCCGTGATCGCGTGGTCGGACAAGTTCAAGTTCGAGCAGGTGGAGAGCACACAGCGCATCAACTCGCCGATCCTGTACGCGCTGCGGAATTCGAATGCACTTGGCTGGGTGCGCGAGCGCACGATCGCTCCGCTTGGCGAGCGCGTCTACCACTCATTCGCGGTGCGCCGCCTGCGCACGCTGCATCGGCCGGAGCGCACAGCAGCCGCGCGCCAGCGTTCACTGCTGGTCAACTCGGCGGTATTCGCGGTTGTCCTTGTCGTGGCTCTCATCGCCGCCTTCCATGCTGTCCTGCTGCTGCGGGAGGTCCACGGACACGATCTGCTGGAACTGCTTAAGGGCGCCGGCGCTACCTTCCTCCGTGTCAACGCTTCGCTGTTCATCGCGGCGCTGTGGACCATTCCGGCAGGCGTTGCCATCGGCTTCCATCCAAAGCTCGCACGCGTAGCGCAACCCATCGCGCAGATCGCAGCCTCTGTTCCCGCCACGGCGCTCTTCCCGGTTCTGCTGATCGCGCTGGTCCGCGCCGGCGGCGGACTCGGCATCGGCTCGATCGCGCTCATGCTACTCGGCACGCAGTGGTACATCCTGTTCAACGTCATCGCAGGCGCCATCGCCATCCCCTCCGACCTGAAAGAGGTCTCCGGGCTGTTCCGCTTCTCAAATGTGCAGCGCTGGCGCACCCTCATCTTGCCCGGCATCTTCCCCTACCTGATCACCGGCATGGTCACAGCCTCGGGTGGCGCGTGGAACGCGAGCATTGTCGCGGAGTACTTCCACCTGCACGGCCAGACACTGTCCACGCTTGGCCTGGGGGCAGAGATCAGCCGCGCCACCGATCACGGCCAGTTCCACATTCTGCTCATGGCCACCATCCTGATGGCGCTGATGGTCGTCACTATCAATCGCATTGTCTGGCGTCCGCTCTTCCATCTCGCCGAGACCAAGTACCGGCTCGAAGGCTGAGCATCAATGAACAAGTTGCGCCTTCGCCACGTCTCGATGCTGCGTTAAGCTGTGACGAGACCACCTGTTGGCATTCCCAACTTTCCTTCCGGGCCGCGCGAGCAGGCATCCCCTGGGCCCGAACTCGCATCAAGGCAGCGGATCCCCAAAAGTGAAACGAAAGGTGTAAAGGCCCCTCGTTGATGCGCGCCCCGGACCAGCTTGACGCAGTCACTGAGCTCTCTCCGTTGCGCATTCTTCTGATCGAGGACAGTGAGGACGATGCCTACCTGCTGGCGCGCTACCTGCGCCGTGCCGGGTATGAGCCCATGCTGCGGAGGGTCGAGACCGCCGACGCCATGCAGGCCGAGCTGAGCGACGGCAAAGCCGAGTGGGATGTCGTGCTCGCTGACTTCAACCTGCCGACCTTCAGCGCGCCCGCGGCGCTTCACCTACTGAAGCGCATGGGCCACGAGCTGCCCTTCATCATCATGTCCGGCGCGATCAGCGAAGAGACTGCGGTGGACGCGATGCGGGCGGGTGCGCACGACTATGTCTCCAAGCAGAACCTGGCACGGCTGGTGCCCGCCATCGAGCGCGAGATTCGCGAGGCGCGCGCACGGCGGCTGAAGCGCGATGCCGAAGCCGCGCTCCGGGTCAGCGAGGAGCGCTTCCTGCGGCTCGCGCGCGCCATGCCGGTCGGCCTCATCATCACCCAGTCCGACGGAACGGTGCAGTATGCCAATACTGTGATCGAACGCATGCTGGGCTACACCGAACACGAGTTGCGCAGTGGCGTGGTCAGCTTTGAAAGCATCTTCGCGCAGGGAGCAGAGACCGTGCTCACCCGGCTTGCAGATGCGTCTGCTTCGGCTGAGCTACCGCGCTCGTTTGAAGTGCTCTGCCGCTCGCGCAGCAATGCCGAGGTCCCCGCCCTGCTGGCGATTGCGCCCCTTGCGCCCGAAGAGGCCTCAGGCCCTGCGCAAGACGGTATGCCGCAGCGTGAGGAGATCGCCGTCTTCTTCATCGATGTCACCGATCAGAAGCGCAGCGAAGAGGTGCTGCGGCGCACGGAGAAGCTGGCAGCCACGGGCCGCCTCGCCGCCTCCATCGCACACGAGATCAATAATCCACTGGAAGCAGTGACAAATTGCCTGTTCCTGATCGGCTCCGGTCCGCTGGAAGAGCCTGCGCGAAGCTACCTGGGACTGGCCCAGCAGGAGCTCAGCCGAGTCAGCCATATCGTCACGCAGACACTGCGCTTCTATCGCCAGAGCACACGCCCCGTTGAGTCCGACATCAACGAACTGCTCGACAGCGTGGTCGGCCTCTATGAGCCTCGTCTGCGCAGCTATTCGATTCGCATCGAGCGGCGCTATCGAACGGTTCCACCGATCATTGCGTATGCCGGGGAGATCCGGCAGGTGCTCGCCAACCTCGTCGGCAATGCGGTGGATGCGATGCAGCGCGGCGGCGGCCGTCTTATCCTGCGCAGCAGTCCAGGGCGTCATCCGCAGACAGGGACGCCCGGCGTGGCAGTCACCATTGCGGACACCGGCACCGGCATGGATGCGCACACCCGCTCCCGCATCTTCGAGGCTTTCTTCTCGACCAAGGGCCTCACCGGCACAGGACTCGGCCTTTGGGTCAGCCACGCCATTCTGGAGAAGCACAGCGGTCGCGCCGCGGTGCGTAGCTGGATGCGCCATGATTCCGAGAGCGGCGGCGGTACGGTGTTCCGCGTCTTTCTGCCGCTCGTATCGGACCTCTCCGCGGCTGCCCAACGCACAGTCTGACCGCTCAATCGCTCTCGCTGTTGCGGCCAAGCAACAAACCTCAGCCTTCGGGCTTCTGACTCACCAACCCCTCTGCAGGCTGAACCCCTCCAGGAAAAGAGAACACATGGCACGCACGATTCTGCCCGGAAAACCCTACCCGCTCGGCGCCTGGTGGAACGGCCGTGGCACAAATTTCGCTCTCTACACGGAGAAAGCTACAGGCGTCGACCTGTGCTTCTTCGACAGCGAGAGCAACGAGACGGATTGCATGCGCCTCGAGGAGTGCACTGCTTTCGTCTATCACGGCTTTGTGCCCGGCGTGCAGCCCGGGCAGCGCTACGGCTTTCGCGTGCATGGCGCGTGGGACCCGGCGCAAGGGCAGCGATTCAACGACAAAAAACTGCTGGTCGATCCCTATACCAAGTCCATCGAAGGCTACGTCCAGTGGGACCAGTCCATCTTTCCGTACACCTTCAACGGGCCCGATGCAGACCTGGTCAAGAACGAAGAAGACAGCGGGCACGGCATGCCGAAGTCCATCGTCTGCGATCCCGCATTCGACTGGACAGGCGACCGCCGGCTTCGCGTCCCTCTGGCGGACTCGATCATCTACGAGGTTCATGTCCGCGGCTTCTCGATCGCGAATCCCGACATTCCGGAAGAGCTGCGCGGCACGTACGCCGGCCTCGCACACCCGGCCAGCCTGGCGTACCTGAAGCGGCTCGGCATCACCGCGGTCGAACTGCTGCCCGTGCATCACTTCATCAACGACGCGAACCTGGTCGAGATGGGATTAAGCAACTACTGGGGTTACAATACTCTTGGCTTCTTCGCACCCGCGGAGCGGTACAGCTCGGACAAAACACCCGGCGCTGCGGTCCGCGAATTCAAGACCATGGTCAAGGAACTGCACAGAGCCGGCATTGAGGTCATCCTCGACGTCGTGTACAACCACACCTGCGAAGGCAATCAGATGGGCCCGATGCTGAGCTTCAAGGGCATCGACAACACTGCTTACTATCGCACCGTACCCGAAGATCCGCGCTTCTACATGGACTACACGGGCACCGGCAACACGCTCAATGTGCGACACCCGCAGGTGCTCAAGCTCATCATGGACAGCCTGCGTTACTGGGTGACGGAGATGCACGTTGACGGCTTCCGCTTCGACCTGGCGGCCACTCTCGCGCGCGAACTGCACGATGTGGACCGCCTCTCCGGCTTCTTCGACATCATCAACCAGGACCCAACACTGGCCGACGTGAAGCTGATTGCCGAGCCTTGGGACGTGGGCGACGGCGGCTACCAGGTCGGCAACTTCCCCGTCATCTGGGCGGAGTGGAATGGCAAGTACCGCGACACCGTGCGCCGCTATTGGAAGGGCGATGAAGGGCAGCTCAGCGATCTCGGCTATCGCCTGACCGGTTCGAGCGACCTCTACCAGCACGACGGCCGCCGACCCTACGCGAGCATCAACTTCGTGACTGCGCATGATGGCTTCACGCTGCGCGACCTGGTCAGCTACAACGACAAGCACAATGCGGCCAATGGCGAAGACAACAAGGACGGCGCGAACGACAACCACTCATGGAATATGGGCGTCGAGGGCGACACGGACGATGAGACCATCGTGCACGCGCGCGAGCGGCAGGTCCGCAACTTCCTGGCGACGTTGATCCTGTCCCAGGGTGTGCCGATGATCTGCGGTGGCGACGAACGCGGGCGCACGCAGCATGGCAACAACAACGCCTTCTGCCAGGACAACGAGATCAGCTGGTATGACTGGACACCGAACGAGCGCACCGAGTTGCTGATCGAGTTCACCCGGCGACTCATCCACATCCGGCGGCGCCATAACAACTTCCGCCGGCGCAAGTTCTTTCAGGGCGCGCAGATTCACAATTCGGCAGCGCGGGACATTGCCTGGTACGACGCGAGCGGCGCAGAGCTCGACGAGGGCGCATGGAATGCGCCCTGGGGCCGCAGTGTCGGCTTCATGCTCAATGGCAACACGCTCAACCAGAAAGATCCCCAGGGACGGCCGATCGTGGACGACTCGTTCCTGATCCTGATGAACGCTTACCATGAGGGCGTCGAGTACACACTACCGGCGTGCCCGGCCGGCGGCCATTGGGAGTGCGTGATGAACACGGACGACCTGCACGAGGAGTTCCAGAACCGTCGCGTGAATGGCAGCATCATCGTTGCCGGGCGCTCCATGGTGCTGCTCACCGAGTGCACCGCGGATTCCAATCTGGACGAAGCCGGGCCGGAGGACAAGGTCTAACGTGAGCGCACCCATTCGCTGCGGAGTCATCGGCTTCGGCCTTGCCGGACGCATCTTCCACTCGGCTGTGATCGATGCAACCGAGGGGCTCACACTGGCGGCGGTCGTGCAGCGCACAGGCGATGCCGCCAGAGCGGCCTACCCCGCAGTGCCGGTCTATCGCTCGGTGGAGGCGATGCTCGAAGAGGCGGACATCGAGGTTGCCGTTGTCGCCACTCCAAATCAGTCGCACGCGCCGCTGGCGGAACAATGCCTGCGTGCAGGCAAGCATGTCGTCATCGATAAACCGGTGGCGGTCAGCGCGGCAGAGGCGGCTTCCCTGCTGCCCATTGCTCGTGCGGCAGGACGGCGCGTCTTCGCCTACCACAATCGTCGCTGGGACGGTGACTTTCTCACCATCCAACAACTAATCCGGGAGGAGCGGCTGGGCGAGATTCGTGCGTTCGAGTCGCACTTCGACCGACTGCGCCCCACCCCGAAGGCGAATGCCTGGCGCGAAGCGCCGGAGCCGGGCAGCGGCATCCTGCTCGATCTGGGCGCTCACCTCGCCGACCAGGCCCTCGCGCTGTTCGGCTTGCCTGAGGCGGTATGGGCCGATGTGCGTGCGGAACGCGCCGGCTCGCAGGTGGATGACACCTTTGACCTGCGGCTCTACTACGGCAACGTTGCGGTATGGCTGCGCTCGTCGTCGCTCTCCACCCTGCCCGCGGTGCGCTTCCTGCTCCACGGGACGAAGGGCAGCTACCGCAAGGATGGGCTCGACCCTCAGGAGGACGCTCTGCGCGCGGGCGACTTCTTCCGGTCATCGCCTTGGGGCATCGATCCCGAGTCCGCGTGGGGGCAGATCAGCACACTGGGCGACGGCAACCGGGTGGAGCACACCGTCGTGCCTACTCTGCCCGGCGACTACCGCGGCTTCTACGCCAATGTGCGCGATACGCTGCTCGGCCGCGCCGAGCAGGCCGTCACACTGCTGGATGGCTGGCGGACCCTGCGGTTGTTGGAGTGGGCGCGCGAAAGCAGCCTGAGCCGCGCCGCAGTTCCGTGCGACTGGAGCAAGACGCCGCAGGCCTGACGCGCAGAGACTGCTAGCTGAGCAGGCGGTGCAGGTACTGGTAGCTGGTCTTGAGGCTGTCGATCGGCGGCACCTCGGTCTGGTCCTGCTCGACGTAGTAGTGCTCGATGCCAATCTTCTCGGCTTCGGCGAAGATCGCCTTCCAGGGAATCGTGCCGCTGCCTACCTCGGTGAAGTGGAAGGCGCTCTCATTCAGCTCCTGCGAGGTTGGCTGGCCGGCTTTACGGTCCTTGATGTGGAGCAGGCGCACGCGTTTGCCGAGCTGGCTCAGCAGCAGCACCGGATCGCGGCCCGCCTGCGTGATCCAGTAGGTATCGAGTTCGAGCCAGACCAGCTCCGGATCCGTCTCCTTGAGCAGAATGTCGAAACCCGTGGTGCCCTTCAGGTCCTGGAATTCGTAATTGTGATTGTGGAAGGCGAAACGCATCCCCTGCGCCTTGCACTCCTTCCCCCACTGATTGAAGACGGCCGCGGCACGGCGAAAGCTCTCGGGCGAGCCCCATTGCGCCTTCGGCAGCATGGTACAACCCATCCACTTGAGGCCGAGGTGCCGGCCATAGGTGATCTTGCTGGGAAAATCTTCGTAGTTGAACAGGCCGCTCGAGACCGTCAGCCCGGCACGCCGGATCGTAGTCAACAACTCGTGGGCTGGGATGGTGTGCAGCGCACCAGAGGTCTCTACCTCCTCGTACCCAATCTCATGGACCTGCCGGAGCACGGAGAGCAGGTTGTTGTTCTTGATCTGATTGCGCAACGTGTAGAGCTCGACGCCCAGGGGAGGATGCCGTCGCCCGGCGCCAAGGGCCAAGCCTGGCCATGCCGCTGCCGCGAGGGCGAGGAAGGTTCGCCGGTTCATGGGGGCAATCATAGCGAGAGACGCGCCGAAGTTCCACCACACACCCGGGGGATACGGGCGGGAAGTTCTTTGCCGGGAGCAACTTGGGCGCGGAGAAGTGGCAGTGTTCCAAAACGGTAGACGATCCGGGGACGACGCTGTCGCCGTCCCCGGACTATCACCGTTGCCTGAAGATGGGGGGCTCTGCGGCTCAGGCGGCCACGCGGCGCCGCGCCTGCGGCTCTTCGCGTAGTGCCAGCCAGATGCCTGCGGCAATCTGGGTCGCGCCCACAAGACGGGTCAGCCCCGGCCGCTTGGACATGAAGCCCATCAGGGTACGAAACGGCTCCGGCCCCATGCGCCATGCCAGGGCATCGCGCTCTGGTGAGGCCAGGGCCAGAAGGCCATCGCCCACCAGGACGATCGCGGTCAGGTGCTTGAACTGAAGTGTCATCGAGAGAACCTCCGTGTGTTTCGATGCAGTCGATTGTGAAGCCGGGTCCAGGAGACCGTCGCCCCACTGCGTCGCCAGTTTAGATGCGCATTCATTCTTCAGCCCCAAAACAGCAGGAGCCGGGCTCGCGCCCGGCTCCGCTGGTGGTGCGTTGACTCCCTACTGCACGACCAGCTTCAGCGGCAGGGTGTGGACCACTGTCATCGTGGTGTTGGGCAGGGTGGGGCTCAGGACCGTCGCCGTGCCGGTAACGATCACGGTATAGGTGCCCTTGGCGAGTGTTGCATTCGCGCCCGGAGCTCCCTGGCTGAGCGATTGGCTGGAGCTCTTACCCAGACCGCTCGCCAGAGTCGTTCCGCAACCACTGATGCCGACGCTCGCTGCGATGAGCAGGACCGCACCCAGCAGCGACTGCCAGGAGCGTCGCCGCGCCGGCAGGCCGAACAGGAACAGGCAGGCCAGCGCCGCGCCACCTTCACTTGCCCACAGCAGGCCGCGGTGCCCCGGGATAAGCGGAGCAGGCTGGACTGCAGCCACTGTCACACCGGGACCTGCACCGCAGGTGACGGTCAGCTGGGAGACGGGGTTGGGAAGCGGGTTCTGGTTGGTGGTCGAGCAGGTGATGTTCGCCGGCGTGGTGAAGGTCAGCGCGACTCGCTGCTTCAGCGTGTCGAAGCCCTTGAGCGCATCCACTTCGAGGCTGTAGCTGGCCTTCGCGGACCCGGTCGCGGTCCCGTAAGTCAGATCACTCCGCAACTGGAAGTCCGGGGTGCTCTGCTCGTCGTAGACGTTGATGGTGTACGCGACTGTGGAGGGCGTGTGATTCGCGTCCCCGTTGTACTGGGCAATGATGTAGCTCTGTCCCGTGGGCACGGGGAGAGTGAAGTTCGCGTTCGGGTTCAGGTTGGGATCGATCGTGAAGGCAGCCACGCCATTCACGAGCGGCACCGGGTTCGGGACGGCTGTGCCGTTGCTGTGGCTCTGCTGAATGAGCTGGCCGTTCGAGAAGAACGAGACGTTGCCGGTCGGCGGGGGCGTGTTGTTCCCTCCACCATTGCTCGCCACCGTCGCGCTGAAGCTCACCACTGAGGTGTTCAGGAAGGTAGTGACGCCGGCGGTGGGCGTGGTCACCAGGCTGGTACTGCTGTTCGCAATGCCGCGGGTGAAGCCGACATTGAAATTGACCGCGGCCGAGGTGGAGGCCTGGTATTCACCAGTTCCGTCGGGTACGTAGGTTGCCGTCAGCGCCACCGGGCTGGGGGTGCCGAAATTGAAGGTGTTGCCCTTCATCAGGAAGGCAGCGGTCGCACTCGGGCTGCTGCCTGAGTTGTTGCCGCGATCCAGACGCGCCGTGCCGAGCAGGGTGGTTCCGGCAAAGAAGTTCACCGTGCCACCAGGAGCGATGCCCCCGGCGGTTGCCGCGCTAGGCGTCACCGTCGCTACCAGGTAAGTGGCGCTGTTGCGGGCTGCGATGCTCGGGTCGGTCGAGGCCAGGGTCGTCGTCGTCGGTACGCCGGCGATCACCAGTGACGGGGCGGGTCCGGAGAGACGCGCACTGCTAAAGGTCGGATCACCTGCGTAGTTCGCCGAGAAGACATGCGGTCCAGGCGTCAGGCTGGTCGAGATGAACGTGGCAAAACCCAGTGCATCGAGATGGAGCGTTCCGACCTGGGTCCCGTTGTCGAACAACTGCACGTAGCCGGTGGCTGCCTGCGGATCGTTGCCGTCGTTCAGATCGCCCACCTCGAAGGTGAACTCCACGTGCGATCCGTAGGGCAACGTCTGACCCGTATAGCTGTTGGGCAGCGGATTGCCGCTCTGGTCGGTAGTCAGGAGCACCAGCTTGCTGGTCACCTGGCTCACCGTAACGGGCAGCACTGCCGTGGTTGCGCCATAGACGCTGTCGCCGGCATAGCGGGCCACGACGTTGTAGCTGCCGCCAGGAAGGATGTTGGCAACCAGCGGATCGTTCGCCGTGCCGCCCGCCAGAGTCAGGAACTCAGGGGCCGAGCTGGCCGGCTGCAACGCCGTGGTGTTGATGCTGACGTCGCCGGTCGGGGTCGCACTCGAGCCCGCCACGGTGACATTGAGCTGTACCAGCAGGTCATCGTGCTGGAAGCTCGACACTGGCTTGCCATTCTTCGTCAGGCTCACCGTCAGCGTCGCTGCCGGCTTGGCGGCAGGCCACGCGTTGATCAGGTTGGCAACATCCGCACTGCCCAGACCAGAGGCAGCGTCGAAGCCCGGCAATGCCTGGTAACCAGTGGTGTAGCCGCCCACGCAATCCGGGCTGCCGGCGACGCACTGTACCTGATTGTTGCCGTTGACGATGTCATGGAACGCGCCGGGGGTGGCCGACGCGGCGTAGAGGTTCGGATTCAGGTTGCCCTGGACGCCCTTCGCCTGCACGATCAGCGCTGCGATGCCGCCGAAGGCGCCGACCGAGACGTTGGGAGACAGGACACCGTTGTAGGCGAGACCGCCGTCCGGCGAGCCACCCACGCAGTCTGTCGCCAGGATGCACAGGATGTAGGTGCTGCCATTGGCCGGGAATGCGCCGAAGATGGACACGTCCGGCACAACGCGACCGCGGAAGGAGATCTGCGGTGCCACTGCGCTCTGGTAGGAAGGCTGACCGATATTGCTGTGCGCGACCGCCGATATCGCAGGTGTGGTGAATGCGGGGTTGCTCACACCGCCGCCACTCGCGATCACGCTGGGATCGAACTGGATCTGGTTATTCGCCTGGTTGCTGACGTTAAACGGCTGCTCCGGGATGTAGCCCTTGGCCGAAGTGTAGGAGGAGTTGTCCTCGCTCCAGTACTGCAGGAAGCCGCCGAGATTTGTGAGGCTCACTGCACCATTCGGTCCGTAGTAGAAGTCGCTCGAACCGACGGCAGTGTTGTAGGGCGTCGACGCGTAGCCGTTCACTGCAAGGCCATGGCTCGCAAGGGCGACACCGTTCCCATCCGTGCCGACATCGCAGCCTGCTGCACCTGCGCTGCCCGAGGTCACGACGACCGAGATGCCCTGCGCGGCAGCCTGCTCCCACACTGACTGGTAGAACTGCAGACGCGATGGCGTGAAGTTGGCTTCGCAACCTTCGTAGCCGAAGACCAGCACGTTCACCGTGTTGTCTTCGACGGCCCGCACCGAGGCCAGGTCGATGCCCGGGGAGAGGTCTGTATCCGCTGCGGTATAAACGTTGATCTTGGCTGCAGGCGCGGTGGCGGAGACCAGCTCAATCTGCCCGTAGGTCAGGTCCGCATCGGCCGCGATGCCGGGATCCACACCGTCGACGACGACGGCCGGATCGTTCGCCGGCAGGCCGAAGGTGGTGCGGTATGCCGCAGGAATCGCCAGGTTCACGTTCGAATCGGAGATGATGCCCACCGTCACGCCCGTGCCGTCAAACTGTTTGGTCGGGATGTCGTAGATCACCGCCAGATCGCCGGGCGAGACCGACTCGATCCCGTTGTTCTGGTCCGCGTACAGCGGGTGTGACTTGCCCGTCTTTGCGTCGCGGACCATGGCAACCGTGCCATGCGCCTGCGGCTGACGGTAGTTGCTCAGGCCGGCGATGCCGTGCACCACCGAAGCCAGCGCCCGGGGAACCTGCACGTCACTTGCATTCGCGGTGAAGGTGCGTCCGTTGGCCTGGTAGCTGTGGACCTCGGTACCGAAGCTCGCGCGCACCTGCGCAGCGGTTCCGGAAAACTCAATTGCTGTCTTGCCCTTGTAGGTGCGTCCGACGGCGAAGCCCTGGGCCGAGAGGTACGAACTCACGGTCTGCAGGTCGGCGTCCGAGACACCGAAGCGCGCACCGAACTGCTCAGGCGTCAGCCACTGGTGGTAGTGCGCGCTCTTCGGATCCTTTTGCGCGGCCAGAAACTGGTCCAAAGCGGACTGCTGCTCCGGGCTGCGGTCCAGCAGCAGCACCATGCGTCCGGAGGCGCTGTCTGCAACGCGTCCCAGGTCCGCCGGACCACGGGTGAATGCGGGTCGCGTGCCCTTGAGCGTCACCGTATTGGCGGGATCGACCACACCCTGGATGCGCGGCACGGCCGCCACGGACATTTGTCCAAAGCTGGCCAGCGGGGAGAGAAGAGTGAGCGCAGCAAGCGGCGCGGCGAGGCGGAGCCTGGAGAGAAGACGGTGTGTCAGCATAGCCATCCTGAACAAGGTTCGTGCGGCGATTGGTTCCGTTCTGTTGCCGGAGGCGGAGCCTCCGTGCCCGACGGATTCTGTACGGACCCCAGAGGGTCCCGGATGCAACATGTGCTCCCCTGCAGCGGTCCTGAAGGACACGCACGGAGAGTCGTAACCAGCCCTGATGCAGATTGCAGCATCAAAGGTGTCCGCTGCGGGAGAGAATCTTTTCCATAGACATCACCCGGACGCGCAACGCGCTCAGCGCGATCGGTACGCGCTCCGGTCCCGCCTGCAGATTCCCTGCGGAGAAGAGGCGTAGCACGATCGATCTGAAGTGTAGCCCGAAGGTGGTAGACGTGTCTGTGGTTCTTAGACAAACGTTAGGCATCTGCCTGCGGTCACCACAGCCGTGATGAAGTGACAACGTCTGCCGGACACGCCGAGGTCCGCTTCCGGCCCCTGCGGTCCCTAGCGTCCCAGCGTCTCGTGCGCCGGCAAAGCCTGTACTTTGCTATGTTTCGCCGAGTAGCCGAAGTAAATGGCCAGGCCGACGATGAGCCAGATGATGACCACAATCCAGGTCAGCCGCGGCAGCGAGAACATCAGATAGAGCGCCGTCAGAATTCCCAGGATGGGAACGAGCGGCACCAGAGGCGTGCGAAACGGGCGATGGAGGTTCGGGTGCCGCCTCCGCAGGATCCACACCCCGGCGCTCACAATGCAGAACGCGAGCAGGGTTCCCATGTTGACCAGCTCCGAGAGCCGCTTAATGGGCAGCACTGCCGGCAGGAACGCAACGATCGAACCGACCAGTATGTTCGAGATCCAGGGCGTGCGGAACTTGGGGTGAATGGCGCTGGCCCAGCGCGGCAGCAGGCCATCGCGCGACATGGAGAAGAACACGCGCGACTGGCCGAGCAACATGACCAGCATCACGGTTCCAAGGCCGAACACGGCTCCAACCTTCACCAGGAGGCTGCCCCAGCTCACACCCGTGGCGTCGATGCCAACGGCCACTGGATCGCTGACGTTGAGCGCGTGATAGTTGACGAGCCCCGTGAGCGTGAGCGAAACGGCAATGTAGAGGATGGTGCAGACCACCAGCGATCCCAGGATGCCGATCGGCATATCCCGCTGCGGATTGCGTGCTTCCTGCGCCGCGGTCGACACCGCGTCGAAGCCGATGTACGCGAAGAAGACGGATGCAGCGCCCGCAGCGATGCCGTTGAAGCCGAAGTTGCCCGCTTCATCTCGCGGCGGGATGAAGGGATGCCAGTTCGCCTGACGCAGCTCCGGATGGTGCATGAGGAAGCCGATGCCCACCACCAGGAAGACGCCGACGCAGACCAGCTTCACGATCACGATCAGCGTGTTGAAGTTGGCCGACTCTTCAATGCCAACGACCAGAACCGCTGTTACCGCAAGAATGGCCAGGAAGGCGACGAGGTTGAACACGCCCGTGACATGCGGCAGATTCGACACATCGGTCCCGGGTGGCAGCGCGCCGGAGGACATCCATCGCCCGTGGAGGTTGTAGAGGTCGCTCCCCGTAGTCGCGGTGAAGCGAGCCATTGCTGGAGAGATGTGGATGTGCAGCTGCTCGACTAACGAAACGAAGTAGCCCGACCACCCGGAGGCGACGGTCGCGGCGCCGAATGCGTATTCCAGTACGAGGTCCCAGCCGATGATCCAAGCCACCAGCTCGCCAAGTGTGGCGTAACCATAGGTGTAGGCCGAGCCGGCGATGGGGATGATGGACGCGAATTCGGCGTAGCAGAGCCCGGCAAATGCGCAGGTGATGCCGGCCAGGACGAAGCTGAGGGCGATCGCGGGACCTGCGTGCGTGGCCGCAGCCTGACCCGTGAGCACAAAGATGCCGGCGCCGATGACGGCGCCGATGCCCAACGTGACCAGGTTGACCGGCCCGAGCGAGCGCTTGAGGGTGTTTTCCCCCTCTTCCTGCGACTCACTGAGCAGCGCGGAAAGGGGCTTGGTTGCGAGCAGTCTAGCCAAACGGTTCGTCCTCCAGAGGCTCCGTGCCGGGCAGCGCGGCACCGGCAGATCATCGTCACCGGACGTGGACAGCGGTACCCGACACTCTCAACCCGGAGAGGACGTCTCGATTCTGTCGAGCACGGGGGGCCGGATCTCCTACATCAGTAAGAAGGCCGGCGGTTCTGCCGCTTTCGTGTCCTTGACTTTGACGTTCAGTTCTATCGCAAATGAGAGAGAAAGTCCCGCACCCGTTCCTGAATCGTCTCGCCGGCTGCGAGCGATGACCCTGAGTCGTGTGATGAGAGCGACCCCAGTGGCTCGGTTGGGAGCAGCCCTGAGATGACCGCCACAGCGTCGGCACCGGCTGCAAGCACCCCGGCTGCGGTCTCCCGGGTGATGCCGCCGATCGCGACCAGTGGCAGGCGTGTGATCGCGCGCGCGGCTCGCACCCCGTCGAGTCCCACCACCGGGTCGGGGTTGCGCTTCGAGCCGGTCGCGAATACGGGGCCGATCGCAAGATAGTCGGCCACCCCCGTGTCGACGGCTGTGCGCATTTGATCGACATTGTGAGTAGAGACGCCGAGCAGCACCTCGGGGCCGATCAGTTGGCGTGCCTGTTCCGGCGGCAGATCCTCCTGCCCCACGTGCACGCCATCCGCGCCTATGTCGGCACAGAGGTGTACCCGGTCATTGAGCAGCAGCACGCAGTTCTCTGCCGGGAACATTGCGCGCAGCCGGCGCATGCGCGCCACCACCTCGGCATCGCTCGCAAGCTTGTCACGGTACTGCACCCAGCGCACACCGGCGGCGAACAGCGCCTCTGCCGCCCGGTCGAGCGAGATGCCGGCTGCGCGAAGGGCCTCCGCATCGAGGATCGGGTAGAGCGCGGGGAGTTGCTCGCGATGATCCGGACGCATCAAGCCACACCCATCGCGCTGCCGCCGCGCACTACTTCTTCACCGGTGCCATTGGCCTCAGAATGTCGGCCAGCACGTCCGGCGCGCCCTTCTCCCGTTCGAGCACCGGGTAGCGCTGGCCGCCGTGATAATCGATCTTCAGCACCTTGAAATACGACGTGTTGGACACGATGAACTCGAGCGGTCCGCTGTTCTTCTGGTCCGCGCCGCTCTTCGCCTGATCAATGGCTGACTTCAACAGCTCATCCTGGTAAGCGCGGCCGTTCACCGCGACGATCTGCATGCCCGGCCCGAAGCCCGCCTTATCCGCAGGCGAGCCGACCAGCACATCGCTCACCTTGCCCCCATCGCCGACACGCAGCCCAAGCGACCACCACGCGATCACACCATCGTGCTCCTCGGCGGCGGTGTAGGGAGACTCCTTGTCGGTGTAGCTGAGCTTCCAGCCGCCGCTCGTGATGCCACCAAGAGGCGCGTGATGCACCTTGCTCGTGATCCGCTCATGCAGAAAGGCGGCCCAGTCGTACGGCTGCACTGCATTCAGGTTCGCGACCACATCGTCGAACGTGTACGGCACCACCTTGGGCGCGGTGTCGCCGCCCAAGCCGTGGAAGCGCGCGCAGAAGTCGTTCAGGCTCTTCCTGCCGCCACTCTGCTTGCGGATGATCGTGTCCGCCTCAAGCCAGAGCAGCTCGCCCTCCGGGTAGTAGTCGACGTTGCGCCGCCAGTTATCCCACTGGTCGCTGGCCGAGTAGAGGATCTGCGCTGACACCGCCGTGTCTTCGAGGTCGCGCCACGTGCGGCCCGGTCGCGCATCGAGCGTGGCCGCAGTCATCGCGACGGCATCGCGGTACTGCTCCGGTGTCCAGATGCCGCTGCGCGCGGCGAGCACGTCGCCGAGATATTGTGTCAGACCCTCGTAAACCCACAGCAGTTCGCCCTTCATGGGCACCTGGTAGTTCGCCGTCGCGAGGCCGGCGGGGCGGCGGTACTTGCCATTCCAGGAGTGGGTGAACTCGTGCGGCAGCAGGTCCGCGCTCAGCAGCGAGAGGTTCGGGTCGAGAAAGGTCTTCTCCGGCACGCGGTCATCGCTCGACTGGTGATGCTCGAGCCCGAAGTGCGCCACCTGGTCGCTCAGCGTCATCAGGAAGTGGTAACTACCGAAGTGGCGTGACTTGTAGAGCGCGCCCGTCTCCCGCACCAGATTGTTGAAGCCGGCCAGCAGCTCCGGCTTAATTTCCAGATCCTCCGGTCCGTCGGCGACCACGTCGAGATAGTGCCTGGGCGACACCTCAGGCGCGAGCGGCCACTCGCGGAAGTACTTACCCGTCAGGAGCGGCGAGTCGATCAACTGCTCGAGCGTCACCGTCTGGAAGGCAGGGTTCTCGTCGCTGCCGCCGTTACGATTGAGCGCTGTGCCGTACTTCCAGCCAGCGAGCAGCCTGGCATCGGGGGTCACCCGCACATCGCTGGCGTTGGCACCATCGGGATAGAGCAGAAGCGTATTCCAGCTCACCATCGCGAGGCTCGCGCTGGTCGACGCGCCTGCCGAGAAGCCTGAGGCCGCCGCCGTCGCCAGGAAGTCGAGCTTCACCTTTAGCTCCGTCGCGCCCTCCGGCACACGGATGTGGAAGGCATACATGTCGACATCGTCGCGCCGCCACGCGATCTGCTGTCCGCCGGCGGTGAACGTCAGTCCGGTCAGGTCATCGATCGGTCCCGTCGGTCCGTGCTCCCCCGGAATCCACTTCGGATAGACCAGCGTGTGGTCACCCGGCGTGATGGGCAGCGTCTCTTCCGCATGCATGATCTTGCGCGGCGCATCCGTGACATCGATGTGTAACTGGATGGGAGTTGTGGTCTGGGCGAAGGCGGCAGCGGGTAGCAGCAGAGCGGTGGCACAACAGAGTCGAAAGGGCGGCAACAGGAGCTCCAAAGACAGGATGACCAGCAACGGAGGGCCAGTGTAACTGCTGCGGGCGGCGGCTGGCGCCAGTGCTACACTCCCGGCATGCAGCGCGGCCTGTTCGTGACTCTGGAGGGGCTGGATGGCTCCGGCAAGTCCACACAAATACGCAAGCTGCACGAGTGGCTCATCGCGCGCGGCGAGACCGTGATCGCGACGCGCCAGCCTGGCGGCACGCGGCTGGGCGACCGTATTCGCAGCCTCTTGCTCGACTCCCGTGGAGCCAACATTGACTTCCGCACCGAGCTCGGCCTGATGTTTGCCGATCGAGCCCAGGCCGTTGCGGAGGTGATCCGGCCCGCGCTCGACCGTGGAGCTATCGTGCTCTGCGATCGCTTCACTGATTCCACGGAGGCGTATCAAGGGGGCGGCCGCCAGCTTGGCTCGGAGTGCGTGCTTGCGTTGCATCGCACACTGGTCGGCCTCGATCCCGATCTCACCCTGCTGCTGATGCCCGACTTCGATGCGTCGCTCGAGCGAGCACGCGGCCGCAACCAGCGGGTGCTCGCCGCCACGGGCAAGGACGAGAACCGCTTCGAGGCGCTGGACACCGCATTCTTTCGCCGCGTCCACGACCAATACAGCGTGATCGCTGCCCGCGAGACTGTGCGTGTGGTCGCAATCGAGGGTGATGCCGGGGTAGAAGAGGTGCACCGCCGTGCAGTATCCATAGTGGAGGAGCGTCTTCGCAAGATTCGGTCCTGAATCTCAGGAGAGGTTCTCTGCTCTGCAACCACCATGGCCACCGCACCCCGCTCTCCTGAACACGACGACCTTCCAGCGGAACGCAAGCACACGGTGATCGCGCGTGGTGGCTATCGTTACCCGCCCGGGCTGAAGCTGAATCTGCCCTTCTACATCATTCGTCGCTTCTTCAACCCGTCGAATCCCATCCTGCTCTTCCAGCACCTCGCCGAGACATACGGCCGCATCGCGCACTACAAGCTGGGCTGGCAGCACATTGTCTTCCTGAACGACCCGGAGTTCATCCGCGAGATCCTGATCCAGCATCCGCAGGACACGATCAAGGAGCGCACCCAACGGCGCATGAAGATCCTGCTGGGGGAAGGCCTGATCACGAGCGAAGGCCAGTTCCACATGCGCCAGCGCCGCATCGCTGCGCCCGCGTTCCACCGCCAGCGTATTGCTGCCTACGCGGACACCATCACGGAGCGCGCTCTGCTGCGGCGTGCGCAGTGGCAACGGGGCCAGACGCTCGACATCGGCGCCGAGATGATGGCGCTCGCACTGGAAGTGGTCGCACGCACGCTGTTCAACACCGATGTGACCAGTGATGTGCTCGAGATCAACCGCGAGGTCAACGTGATCATGGACCTCTACAACTACCTGATCGCGCTGCCTGCGGCCGAGGCCTACCTGCACGCGCCGCTGCCCGGGCTGACGCGCTTTCGTCGCGCACGCGCGCGCCTCGATGCCGTGGTGCACCGCATGATCGAGGAGCACCGCAGCCGCGCGCAGTCCGGCGACACGCGCGACGAGGCCGACCTGCTGTCCATGCTGATGGCCTCACGCGATGAAGAGGGCGGCGGCCGCATGACGGATGAGCAGCTGCGTGACGAAATCATCACCATCTTCCTCGCCGGATACGAGACCGTCGCGAACGCGCTCACTTGGACGTGGATCCTGCTGGCGCAAAACCCGGACGCAGCGCAGCGTTTCTACGACGAGATAGACACGGTGCTCGGCGGACGTACGCCGACGCTGGAAGACCTGCCGCGGCTGCGCTACACAGAAATGGTGTTCGCCGAGTCGATGCGCATTTACCCACCCGCGTGGGCCATGGGCCGGCAGAGCACCGCTGTAATCGAGCTCGGTCCCTACCGCTTCCCTGCCGGCACGTACTTCTTCTTCAGTCAGTATGTGATCCAGCGCGACCCGGAATACTTTCCCGACCCGCTGCGCTTCGATCCCGAGCGCTTCACGCCCGAAGCGAAGGCGAACCGGCCGAAGTTTGTTTACTTCCCCTTCGGCGGCGGCGGACGTCAGTGCATCGGCGAAGCATTCGCGTGGATGGAAGGCGTGCTCATCCTGGCGACCATCGCGCAGCAGTGGCGGATTACGTTACTCCCGGAGGCACGTATTGACGTGCAGCCCAAGATCACGCTGCGCCCGAAATATCCTGTGCCGATGCGAGCGGACGCACGCTAGGAGCCCACCCTGGCTCCTAACGTGAGGTGTAGGCGGCAAGTTAGCCGCGATTACGGCTGACCTTTGCCGCCACCCGCACCGTAGATGTTGCCCGTGGTGTAACTCGCGTCGTTCGCAGCAAGCTGTACGTAGATGCTCGCAAGCTCCGCAGGCTGACCAGCGCGGCCCAACGGATAATCCTGCCCAAACGTCACCAGATGCTGCTGTGTCGCGCCTCCGGAGACCTGCAGCGGCGTCCAGATGGGTCCCGGAGCAACGCCGTTCACACGGATGCCCTTCGGGCCAAGCTGCTTGCCGAGCGACTTAACATAGTTCATGGTCGCGGCTTTGGTCTGGGCGTAATCATAGAGATTGGCCGACGGGTCGTAGGCCTGCTCGGAGGTCGTGCCGATGATGCACGAGCCCGGCTGCAGATGCGGAAGCGCGGCCTTGATGATCCAGAACGGCGCGTAGATGTTTGTCTTCATCGTTGCGTCGAATGCTTCGGTCGTGAGCTGGAGCAGGTCTTCGCACTGCTGCTGCCGGCCGGCATTCGACACGACGATGTCGAGGCCACCGAGACCCTCGACTGCTTTCTGTACGAGATCGGTGCAGTAGTTCTCCTCGCGCAGATCGCCGGGGATGGGGATCGCCTTGCGTCCCGCCGCCTTGATCAGGTCGATCACCTCGCGCGCGTCCGGCTCCTCTGACGGGTAATAGCTGATCGCCACATCCGCGCCCTCACGCGCGAACGCAATCGCCGCGGCGCGGCCCATGCCGGAGTCGCCGCCTGTGATCAGTGCTTTGCGTCCGGCCAGCCGTCCCGATCCCTTGTAACTGGTCTCGCCATGATCCGGCCGCGGATTCATCTTGCTGGCGAGTCCCGGCCATGGCTGCGTCTGGCTGGGATAGGGCGGCTTCGGATATTTATCCCGCGGATTCACGAACGGTGCGGTTGCACCACCCTGGGCCTGACCCTCTGGCGATCCCTCGGCTTCGGCCGCTGGCACAGCAGCGGTCAGCGCTGCGCCGGCAATGCCTGCTCCCAGCGTGCTCACCAGCTTGCGCCGTGACATTTCATGTCTGTCAGAACTCATGCGGTTGTCTCTCCTCTTGAACACTGGCGTGCCACAGGAGGAGACCCATGCGCCTCGTCTGCCCGACACCGTGATCTCTGTAGAGGAGATGCGGCCGCAGCAGGCAAGTGTTTCACGCCCGTGCGAGAGACAAGGGAGAACCCTGACTCTCAAGAATGAGCTGCATCGGAGGTGAAACCGCAACATGTCGCCGAGTCGGTGCCGTTTCCCGGCTTGACCCTATCAGCCGTTTTCGACGCGAGTGTTGATGTCTGCGTACGCTACAGCAATAAGCGCTCGGAGCGCTGAAGCGTCGGTAGCAGCGCCAGGCCGCAGCTTCACGTGACGCATCCGCTTGCCTTCGCCTTCGAGCAGGCGGGCAGGGTCGGCCAGCCCTGCACCCTGGAAAAACCCCACATTCATGTCATGTGCGCCGTGAACACATACAGGTACGCGAACGGCACATCGCCCAGGCAGGCGACCGGACAGCCATCATGCAAGGCCTCGCGAACTTCATCGCCGCACCGGCGCATCCGCTCAAACCACTCGCGTGTCATCTGACCCAATTCGCCCGGACGCGCGTCCAACCATGCATCGACCGCTGGATCGCGTTCGACCGTACCGACGAATCGCAGCAACTCCGATTGCATGGCGGCTCCTGGATCGTGCGAGTAATCCTAGGCGCCGCACCTGCCCGCAGGATCCTTCTAGACTGTCGAGTAGAACTCATCGCGCATGAAAGCTCAGGACACGGAGAGATATGGAAATCAAGAGAGTCGGATCGCAGCCATCGGGCAAAGGTCCGTCTGACTGGTTCACGGGGACAGTGCGCATCGACCCGCTGTTTACGGCCCCCGAGCCGGCGCTCGTTGCCGGTGCAAGCGTGACGTTTGAGCCAGGTGCGCGCACCGCGTGGCACACCCATCCACTGGGCCAGACGCTGATCGTGACCGCAGGCTGCGGCTGGGCGCAGCGCGAGGGCGGCCCGGTCGAGGAGATCCGTCCCGGTGACGTTGTCTGCTTCTCACCGAACGAGAAGCACTGGCACGGCGCCGCTCCGACCACGGCCATGACCCACATCGCGATCCAGGAGAAGAAGGACGGCAAGGTCGTGGAATGGATGGAGCACGTCACCGACGAGCAGTACCGGCGCTAGCTAAAGGTCGAACTTATCTGCTCTTCGCGCCGAGCAAAATGGGATCCGTTTCAACCAGCGTCAGGGACCGGACCATGTCGGCAGTAGTCGCCTTGTATCGCCGGAAGTGAGGCGTCACAAGGTGACTCTGGTAGGCCGCCGAACTTGCGTACATCTCAAACAACCGAATCTGTGTTGGGTGATCCTTGACGGCGACTGCATACAGGGTCAGCACGCCGGGTTCAATACGAATCGACGCCTCGATCTCCTCTCGGAGCGCAGCCTTGTACTTCTCCAACTGGGCAGGATCGATCTCGAGTTGCGCCAACCGCACCACGCGGTCGTCCTCCGTGGCAGCGGAAACGCTCGCGGCCGACCAGAGAAGACAGCCCGCGAACGCGGCTGTGCCGATAAGCAAGAGCTTCATCTTGGTCATGCTGAGCCCCCGAAGAGACTCTACACCGCCCGATCTGGCGTGCAGTGCCGTGCGCGCGCCTCTCAACACTAGTTGAACTGCCGCATCAGGCTTGTTGCGCCAGGAGCGCGCGCGTTTCCGCCACGATGCGAGCATCGAATCCAGGGTCGCGCACGAGCGCAGATGGAAGCATGGGACGGCCCTCGTCGTCGTAGTACATGCCTGTTTCTAGCAACTCGTTCAGCAACACCGTTGTGATCACGCGCGCGGCCTGTTTGGGCGTGCTCCAGTACTTCATCACGGGCGCAAGCAAGGTGAGGACATACTTCCCCAGCAGACGTAGAACAACGTTGCTGTCGCGGCCAAGAGCTGTAGCGGGACTGAAACCGGGCTCGACTGCATTGATGTAGAGGCGCGGCGTCTCGCGGGCGAACTCGAGCGCTGCCGCAAGGATGCACTGCTTCGAGGTGGCATACGCATCGAAGCCCCGCATCTTCGCACCACCCGGAGTCCACTCTCCGCGCGCACTTGCCTCAGCGGAGATGTAACGACCGCCGCGGAACCCTGCAGCCTTGGCGGGTTTGCGTTCGGGGTCCTCCACCCCAGAGGCGATGAACACGATGTTGGCGCCATCTGAAAGGTGAGGCATCAGGGCCTCGGTGAGCACGAAGGGCCCGAGATGGTTTGTGGCATAACTCATGTCCCAGCCCTGCGCGCTCCTTGTCGGGCGCGACTGCATTACGCCGGCATTGTTGACGAGCCCTGCAAGCGGCAGCCGAAGATCGACGATCTCTGCTGCTGCGCTTCGCACGCTCGCCATGTCTGACAGGTCGCAGACGACAGAGAGGGCTCGCCCGTCCCTCTGCTCGATCGACTTCTGGACGTCTGTGAGCTTGTTCAGATCGCGTCCTACCAAGACGACGGTGCCGTGCCTGGCCACCTCGAAGGCGGTGGCGCGACCGATACCGGATGTAGGCCCGGTGATGATGTAGGCCCTGCTGTCCAGGGAGCGCTTGTCGGAACTATGTTGCGTTGTCATCTGGAGAACTCCTTTAGTGTCTGACCAGTCAGTCATGTATGAAGCGAAAAGATCAGCCCAACATGCGCCACACGGCATCGAAGCCAATCTTGCAGTGCTTCTTCGCATTCGCCGGGTCCTGAGCAATGAAATCCATCGTCGTTTCGGCGAGTGAGTTCGCGAGCGAAAGGACGAAGCCCATCGGCGCCTTTCGCATGGATCCTGTCGAACGAACCCGCTCCAGCAAAGCCGCGGCGCCGGCCATAGCCTTGCTGGCTGCCGCATGAGTTGCGGGCGTGATCTCATCGGAGACACTCAACTGGGCCAGGGCACGTCGCTTTTCGGGAAAGCGAATGGCCCAGTCCATCCAGTTTTTCCAAACCTGGAAGAACTGCTCACGCAGTTCGTCAGTCTCACGCACACCCTTCAGCGATGCCGTTGCCATCTCGACCTTGAGTTGAAGATAGAGAGCGTTGAAGAGCTCTGACTTGGTCTCGAAGTACGTGAACAGCGAGCCGTTTGCCACGCCCGCCTCTTTGGCGATGCCTGCGGTTGGCGCGCTTAATCCCTGGGTCACGATAATGCGCGTTGCGGCTCCGAGGATCGCGATTCGCTTGTCGTCGCTTCTCGGCCGGGGCATAGTCAAACCCTATTCGTACGCGTCCAGACAGTCAACTACATACGGCGCGAGTTGCCCCGCCCTTCTCCCCTGCTACGCTGACTGGGTGAACTTCGCCGACTTCCTGGGCAATGCTGCGGTCGTCCGCCGCCTGCGCGAGACGCTGGCTGCGGGTCGTCTGCCCTCGGCCATGATCTTCGCGGGGCCGCGCGGCTCCGGCAAGTACACGCTAGCCCTGCTCCTCGCCCAGGCGGCAAACTGCCTCACCCCAGTCACCACGGACGGATTGCCCGATGCCTGCGGCGTTTGCGCCAACTGTCAGCGAATCGCCCAATCCTTCGATCTGGACGCACGGTTTGCGGAGGCCGTCGCCGCGCGTGAGGAGATGCGCGATGCCGACAAGAAGGACACCCGCGTCCTGATCCAGACGCACCCGGACCTGCTGATCATCCCGCCCGATCCGCCACAGTTACTGATCAAGCTGGGCCAGGTGCGCTCCGTGATCGGGCGCATCTATCGGCGCCCGTCGCAGGCCGCGCGCGCCTTCTACATCTTCACCGCAGCCTCGTTCATGAAGGAAGCGGCCAACTCGCTGCTCAAGGTGCTTGAGGAGCCGCCACCGCACGCGACTCTGATCCTGCTGGCAGAGAACCCGAGCGAACTGCTTCCCACTATCCGTTCACGTGCCGCGGTCACCCGGCTTGGCGCCCTGCCCACGGGTGAGATCGATGCCTTGCTCGCCGCGCGCCGTCCGGACCTGAAGGCTGCGCAGCGCACCTTGGTTGGCCGGCTGGCGGAAGGTGCCGTGGGCCGCGCGCTCGGCTTCGACCTGCCCGCGTATCTAGCCAGTCGCGAGGACGCGCTCACGCTGCTGCGCACTGCACTTGCCGACCCCGACTGGAGCACCCTTTTTCGCATGACGGAGGGCTACCGCGCTGGAGCAGAGGGCGCGGAGAAGACCAGCGTGCTGCTGCACACGCTGAGCCTGCTGCTCGAAGACCTGCTGCTCCTCCAGGCCGGCACGCCGGTGCTGATCCGCAACACCGATCTGGTCGGCGAGCTCGGTCGCATGGCCCCGGCCGCGACGGTGCCCTGGATCGAAGCAGCCTCCCGCGGTCTCGATCAGGTCGAGTCGGGCATGCGCCGCAACCTGCTCCGCTCGCTGTCGCTTGATGCCTTCGCCACCGCGTTGGCCCAGCGCTGACGCTCCCGCACTGGCTCCGGGCACATCGATTGTTCAGTCGTTCACAGCCGTACTCCGCTGCATGAAAAATTCATGCAGGGTTGCCGGCAGAACCTGCGCTATGATCAGCAGGCCCTCCGACCCAATCGTCTCTGCTGCACACCTTTCCTGAACGCGCTTCGGCCGGAATCCGCATCTACATCTGTTAACAATCAGGCACGCTATGGCGAAGACATCGGCAGTCTCCTCTCACGACGAGGACGAGGCAGCGCAGGGCACTCGGATTCCCTCGCTTCCTCCCTCAGGCCCACGAAAGCTGGTTCGTCCCAGCCTCACTGCCGGCATGACCACTCGCCGAACCTTCGCGCGGAGCAATGCTCCGCTGCTCAGTCATCAGCAGCTTTCCGCGCCCTCCCTGAACGGGCACGGGTCCCCTTCGCATGCGGAGACCTTCTACCTCCAGAAGCAGGTGCAGTCGCAGACCGCGATGGTATTTGTGCTGGAAGGCGGCGATCGCGTCGAAGGCTCGATCGAGTGGTACGACGCCGACGTAATCAAGGTCCGCCACGGTCACACCCGCACCCTGATCTATAAGTCGGCGATCAAATACCTGCACAAGGCCGGCGAAACCGGCTCCTAAAGCTACCCCGGGGCCACGCCACTGACGGCTAACTCGCCCGCGCGGCCTTCTCCAGCCGATCGCGAAGGGCGCGGCCGATGCCCCGTTCCGGCGGCAACGGGCACACGATGTGCGTGGCCTGCTGCGCATCCAGCCAGCGCAGCCCGGCAAACAGCCGCTGGGCCAGCGAGTCCAGATCACCCCAGTGCCCCCAGCCGAAGACGGCATCCGCAGATTGCGCATCGGTCCTGAACTCCTCGGGCGCCATCACGCCGATGCGCGTGCCTTCCCCGCCCTCGCGTACTTTGGCGACCGCGCGGAACAGGCGAAAGCCGATCGCGGCCTCTTCGTCTCCATCCGCATCTGTGTCCACCAGCACCATGCGCGCGCGCGGCGCGTAGTGGCGCATCCCCACACCCGGCGAAGGCAGACTCTGCGGATCACCGCTCGGAGTGTGGCCGTTCTCGCGATAGATCTCGACCGGCCCGACAACGCCACGCAGCGCTTCAAGCGCCACCGCGCCCGGACGATACAGCACGACGGGTGAGCGGCTGGCATCGACCACCGTTGACTCGAGCCCATGTCGCGCCGCTCCGCCATCGACGACCGCGTCAATGCGGCCATCCAGGTCTTCGAGCACATGCGCCGCCGTGGTCGGACTTGGGCGGCCGAAGAGATTGGCGCTCGGCGCCGCAATCGGCATCGCAGCCGCTGCGATCAGTGCAAGCGCGACTGGATGCGCCGGCACCCGCACGCCCACAAGGTCGCGTCCTGCCGTGACTGCATCGGGAACATCCGGCCCGCGTGGCAGCAGCAGGGTCAGCGGTCCTGGCCAGAAGGCCTGCATCAGCGCTCGCGCCGGATCGCTGACCTCGCGCACCAGCCGGCCCAGCGGCATGCGATCGCCCACGTGCACGATCAGCGGATCCCACGCGGGACGCTGCTTGGCCGCGAAGATGCGCTCCACGGCCCCGGGATCGAACGCGTGCGCGCCAAGTCCGTAGACCGTCTCCGTGGGAAAGGCGACCGTGCCGCCGGCTCGCCAGATCGCCGCGACCCGCTCAAGAATCGCGGCGGATGCCGCCCGGTTTTCGAGGTCCTGAACACTCAGCGACAGTCGCTCTGTCTCTGCCATTCCATCCATTATGGAGGGTCCGCCTGCGTTGTACACTCGCCAGATGCAGTCGATTGAGATCGAAGTAAAGTTCCGCGTACGCGATCTGCGGGGCGTCGAAAGCGCTCTTCCGCAGCTCGGCTTCCACTGCGAGACCCCCCGCACCTTCGAACAGAACACCCTCTTCGACACACCCGACCACAGCCTGCGCGCCAAGCGCGAGATTCTGCGCCTGCGCCGCTACGGTGACAAATGGGTGCTGACCCACAAGCAGACCACACCCAACGATTCACCCGAGGCGAAGCACAAAGAGCGGATCGAGACCGAGACCAGGGTCGAAGACGGCGAGGCAGTCGCAGCCATCTTCCGCACCCTCGGCTATGCCGAGTCGTTCGTTTACGAGAAATACCGGAGCGAATGGACGGACGGCACGGGACACTGCGTGGTCGACGAGACACCGATCGGTGAGTATGCCGAGCTCGAAGGTCCGCGTGAGTGGATCGATCGCACGCTCGAGGCACTGCGCGTGGACCCTGCCGACGTCACCATCCTGAGCTACGGACGGCTGTTCGAGCAGTGGCAGCAGCAGACCGGCAGCCCCGCGCAGAACATGGCGTTCGCCGAGATCACGCCCGCACTGGTTCGCTAAGACCAGTCCGCTAGTGCAGGGTGAGCCGGAAGAGGTTCCGGTGCATGGTCGTCTTCATGTAGGCGTAACTAGTTGGTGCGCCCGCAGCGAAGAGGAAGCCGCGCGGAACCGACGTCGCGCCCCGGATCTCACTCGCCTCCGCGTTCGCCACGATGCCGCCCGGTGGCAACGCCGGGAGAGTGTCGCCGACGCCAATCGGAATCGCAAGGCTGCGGCCCGGCTTGTCGTCTGTGGCCTGTTCTGTCTGAATGAAGAGATACCGTCCATCCGCCGACCAGATCGGAAGACAATACGACGCACACAGGCGAACCGGCGGGCCCCCATCGAGCGGGATCGCTGCGGGCGCGGGTTGATTGCTCGATGGCAGATTCGGCACACCCGCAATCAGCCACCGACCACCGGGTGACACGCCGTTGAACTCCACCACGTGATACGGCACCGCCCGGATCGGGGCTGATAGAGAATCCTTCACGCGCCCGATGTAATCAGAGCTGCCTTCGGCAAACATGGCGTAGATCGCGCCATCGCGGCCAAACTGCGGGGACAACGCACCCCGTGCGCGCCATCTCACGGGCACGGAGGACCGGTTCGCCGGCGCGGTCCAGAGCTCACTGATCCCGTCCGCACCCTGCGTCGTGTAGGCGACCCTGTCGCCATCCGGGGCAATGTCGTATCCCAGGATCGCAATGCCCGGAAGCACTGCTTCGCTACTGCCGGTAGCTGGCGAGTACCGCCACAGCTCTGCTCCTGAACCCGCCGTCCTGCGGCGCAGCAGGAAGTAGAGCGCTGAACCATCCCGCACAAACCGCGGAGGCGGGGTATCCAGCACCTCGCCCTCCGATGAGATCGGCCGGTCACTCGCTGAATCGTGTAGCCACAGAGTGCGCTCGTTCGTGCCCAGCGAGGTAATGATTGAGTCGCCAGACTGGTCGACGGCTAGCCCGTCTTCCTCCGTCGGCCCAAACGTTATCTGCTGCGGCGCGCCGTGCGGAAAACGCTGACGCCAGAGGTGACTCTCTTCCCGCACCACGCTGTCGAAGTACATCCACGAGCCGTCGCGCGACCAGCCCGCTGCAATGCAAGGGCCACTCGGACCGACCTGCCGGGTCGGCGCGCTGCCGTCCAGCGGCACTAGCCGGCAGGGACCCCAGTCGCCGCTGCCCGCCATCTCCACCGCCAGCGCCCACTTGCGATCGGGCGAGGCGTGCGCATCGTGCACCATGCCACGTTCATGCTCGGGGAAATACAGGTCTCGCTGCGCACCTTCTGTGAGCGTGCCGGTGACCAATCCCAGGTGGATGCCGCTACGCGCCTTTGAGAACAGCAGCCTGTCATTGTCCAGCCAACTCAGCCCGGCGGCGTCGTGCAGAAAAAGCTGCGGATTGCCGCCGAAGAGAGATACCGCATAGGTCGAAAACTCCACCCCTTCGAGAACTGTATAGACCACCTGCGATCCGTCCGGCGAGAACCGCAGCCCGTACTTCGGGCGGCGATCCGCCGTCAGCAGCCGTGGCTCTCCACCTGGCAGCGCCTGGACATAAATGGGGTCCTCCG
This sequence comes from Candidatus Dedyshia acidiphila, assembly GCF_051025295.1. Taxonomy (NCBI): domain Bacteria; kingdom Pseudomonadati; phylum Acidobacteriota; class Terriglobia; order Terriglobales; family Acidobacteriaceae; genus Candidatus Dedyshia; species Candidatus Dedyshia acidiphila. The sequence continues at coordinate 130,743 of NZ_JBMGJV010000005.1, forward strand.
ACAGGAACCCGTGAGAGCCGCGAAGAAACGCGACCATATGCCCGTCAGGAGACACTGCCGGTGTGACCGCCGAATCCGTGAGGTCAGTGAGTTGCATGTAGTCGATCTCTGGCCGGCGAACACGCGCGTGGTACACAGCGCTTCCCATTGCGACCGCAAGCGCGACCACAGTTGCCATCGCAAGCCATCGCCAGACGCGCAAGTGTTGCGGCGTTTTCGGCGCGTCGCCTGCTGGGCCGCTCGATGATTCGGGCGTAGCCTCGACTGCTGAAAGAACGGAGGCAGATTCAGACGCGCCGAATGCACTGTTGTGGGCTCGAGCGCCGTTCGTCGCAGCCGTGACGCTGACGGCAGCCAGAAAGCGATAGCCCTTACCCGTCACTGTCTGGATGTAGCGGGGATCGTCGCTGTCATCGCGCAGCGCATAGCGCGCCTTGCGAATGGCTGTATTGATGCCGTGTTCGACGTCGACGAACACTTCCGCGCCCCAGAGTCGCTCCGCGATCTCGGTGCGGCTGACCAGCTCTCCATTGCGTTCGACCAGCAGCAGCAGCAGTTCGAGCGGCTTGCGTTCGAGCCGCAGCGGGTATCCCGCGCGACTCAGCGTGGAGCCGTCGCGCTCCAGCCGGAACTCACCGAACTCGAATGCCTGCTGCGTCACGGACCCCATGGCCCTCTCCCCCGCAGGAGCTGCCGGAGTGTTTCGCCTTGACCGATGCAAGTCCATGACAGCAAAAGCTCTCCGGCTTCACCTGAACTTCACCACGAAGTCACCCGCGCGCCATTGTCCTCCTGCGGCGAAAGGGCGCTACTTACGGTCAGCCGGTGCGAACCGGCCCAAGGGGGATCCTATGAATCGCATCTACCAACGCCTGCTGCCGAGTTTCGGCATGCTGATCTTGCTGCTCAGTACCTCGTTTGCCGCCCGCGCAAGCTGCGGCCTCGCCGGTGGGCGAGCGCACCCAGTCTCCATGACTCTGCCGCACGGGACGCCAGGATCTCTGCTGGCGATCAGCGATGCGGACGATGCTACTCCATCGATTGTGGGGATGTGGCATGTCAAATTCATCGCCGAACGCAATGCCGAAGGACCACCGGACGGCACACTGATCGACAACGCACTCGTCGTCTGGCACAGCGATCACACAGAGATCATGAACTCGGCCCGGCCGCCGCAGGATGGCGACTTCTGCCTGGGCGTCTGGGAAGAGGTCGGCACGCGCACCTACAAGCTGAACCACTTCGCATGGCTGGCCAATGACACCGCCAACGCTCCCGGCGGGATCGGGAAACCCTCCGGACCGACCCGCATCCGGCAGACCGTCACGCTAAGCCCGGACGGTCACACCTTTCGGGGCACCTTCAGCCTGGACGCCTACGACACCTCCGGCAATAACGTCACGCACATCGGGGGTGATGTGATCGCCACGCGCGTGACCCTGGGCACCGGGACCGGGGACCTGCTGAAGTAGCTCGGCCGAGGCATGGAAAACAAAAAGGACGGGCCTCGGCCCGTCCTTTTACTCTTGTGAATGATCGCTGGGACTAGTCGCCGTCTGTCCCGGCGAAGTCCTTACCGTGACACTTTTTGAACTTCTGCCCGGAGCCGCAAGGGCAGGGATCGTTGCGCCCCACCTTCTCGCCTGTCCGCCGTTGATCGACAGCCTCCGGCTCGCCATGCCCGTTGCTCGCCGCGTGCGCATGCTCGAGTTCGCGCTTCTTGCGCCGCTCGAACTCGCGCTCGATCTCATCGATCGTGGTGCGAGTCTCGCCCACTGGCATGGGCTTCCAGGTCTGCCGTGGCGGCGAACTCGGCACCGGCTGCTGCGCCGGGGCGTGCCCATTGCCATTCGTCGGTGCGGGGCGCGCTGGCGCCTGGCGCTGCTGGATCGGGCCGCGTGTCGGCGCCCCTGCCCCTTGCGCCGCTGGTGCCGCGAGTTGTGGCTCTGGCGCGGCCGCCAGCGGCTCTGCTGCTGACTGCAGCGGGCGCGTGATCGGCTGGCCATCCGGCCCGACGATCTGCATCAGGAACAGGTAGCGGACCGTGTCCTCCTGGAAGCGCGTCATCATCGCCTCGAACATGTCGAACGATTCCTTCTTGTAGGCCACCAGCGGGTCCTGCTGCCCATACCCGCGCAGCCCGATCCCTTCCTTCAGGTGGTCCATGTTCAGAAGGTGGTCCTTCCACAGCCCGTCGAGCACGCTGAGCATGATCATGCGCTCGTGGTAGCGCATGCCCTGCCCGCCGATGATCTGCTCCTTCAGCTCGTAGGAGCTCTTGAGCTTGTCAAACAGTGCGTCGCCCAGTTCATGCCGGTTCAGCTTGTCGAACGCGATCTCCTCCGCGTCGGCGTTGAAGCCGAAGTGCTCGACCAGCTTCTGCTTGATCCCGGCGACATCCCACTGATCCGGGTGCATGGACTCGGGCGCATGCTGATCGAGGATTGTGCTCAGGATGCCCGCGACGTAGTCCTCTAAAATGAGATCTTTCTGCTCCAGACCTTCAAGCAGCTGTTTACGTAAGCCGTAGACCGCCTCACGCTGCTTGTTCATCACATCGTCGTACTCGAGCAGGTGCTTGCGGGCTTCGAAGTTCTGCGACTCAACGGCCTTCTGCGCGCCTTCGATGCGTCGGCTGATCATGCCGCTCTCGATCGGCACACCTTCTTCCATGCCCATGCGCTGCAGCAGTGGCCCAACCCATTCCCGCGCGAAGATGCGCATCAGGTCGTCTTCAAGCGACAGGTAGAAGCGCGATGCGCCGGGATCGCCCTGGCGGCCGGCGCGGCCACGCAGCTGGTTGTCAATACGCCGCGACTCGTGCCGCTCGGTGCCGATGATGTGCAGGCCGCCCGAGGCCAGGACTGCCTCGTGCTCCCTCTTCGTGTTCGCCTGGTGCACCTGGAAGGCGCGGTCCCACGTGTCTTGGGCAGTCTCAAACTCCTGCCCCGAGTAGTAGAAGCGAATCATGCCCGGACCAGCCGTGGGGGAAATAGCGCCCTCTGCCGCGCTTACCGAGCGAGCCTGCCCGCGTTTGACGAGGTCCTGCTTGGTGACGAACTCCGGGTTGCCGCCGAGCAGGATGTCCGTACCGCGGCCGGCCATGTTGGTCGCGATCGTCACCATACCGAGCCGCCCCGCCTGCGCCACGATCTCTGCTTCGCGCTCGTGGTACTTCGCGTTCAGCACGACGTGCTTGATGCCCTTGCGCTGCAGGATTTGCGACAGCAGCTCGCTCTTCTCGATCGACGTGGTGCCGACCAGCACTGGCTGCTTGTTCTCATTCAGCTTCAGGATCTCGTCCGACACGGCGAAGTACTTCTCGCGCGAGGTGCGGTAGACGACGTCCTGGAACTCCTTGCGCAGCATCGGGCGATTGGTCGGGATGACCACGATGTCGAGCTTGTAGGTCTTGTCGAACTCGGCTGCTTCCGTCTCCGCCGTACCGGTCATGCCGGCCAGCTTCTTGTACATGCGGAAGTAGTTCTGGAACGTGATCGTCGCGAGCGTCTGGTCCTCGCGGCGGATGTTCACGCCTTCCTTAGCCTCGACCGCCTGGTGCAATCCGTCCGACCAGCGGCGGCCCGGCATCGGACGGCCGGTGAAGGTGTCGATGATGATGACTTCGCCATCCTTGACCACGTACTCGACGTCGTTGCGATAGAGATTGTGCGCCTTGATCGCGGTCTCGACGTGGTGCTTGAAGTCCCAGTTCTCCGGGTCGGCGATGTTGCCGATGCCGAGCAGGCCTTCGATCTTCTCCCAGCCCTCGTCGGTGACGCTGATGGTCTTGTGCTTTTCATCGACGACGTAGTCGCCGGTCAGGATCTTGTCTTCGCCCTTCTCGATCTCTTCACCGCGCTCGAGCGACGGAATGATGCGATTCACGCGCGCGTACTTGTCGGTCGTCTGATCCGTCGGGCCGCTGATGATGAGCGGGGTGCGCGCTTCGTCGATCAGGATCGAGTCGACCTCGTCTACGATGCCGAAGTAGTGACCACGCTGCACGCAGTCGCTCAGTTCGAACTTCATGTTGTCGCGCAGGTAGTCGAAGCCGAACTCGTTATTCGTGCCGTAGGTGATGTCCGCGGCATAGGCATCGCGGCGCTGCGCGTCGTCGAGGTCATGGACGATCACGCCGACCTTCAGGCCGAGGAATTCGTAGATCTTGCCCATCCACTCGGCATCGCGCTTGGCGAGATAGTCGTTCACTGTGACGACGTGCACGCCCTTGCCGGCAATCGCATTCAGGTACACGGGCAGCGTGGCGACCAGCGTCTTGCCTTCGCCCGTCTTCATCTCGGCGATCTTGCCGGAGTGCAGCACCATGCCGCCGATCAACTGCACATCGAAGTGGCGCATGCCGACGGCGCGCTTGCCCGCCTCGCGCACGACTGCGAAGGCCTCGGGCAGCAGCTCATTCAGGGCCTCCTGCTCGGCGGTTTTGCGCGCTTCCTTGTTCTCGTCGGTGTCGGGGATGTCCTTCAACCGCTCGGCGAAGCGGGTGCGGAATTCATTGGTCTTCTCGCGCAGCTCCGCATCGGAGAGCCCCTGCAGCTTCGGCTCCCATTCGCCGATCGCGGCCACAGTGGGCATCATGCGCTTGACGGCACGCTCGTTGCTGGTGCCGAAGATCTTCGTCAATGCACTGCTGATCAAAGAGTTCCTCTGGGGCCAAGCGATATCCGGCCCGAAACACCATTTTACGCGATCAGGAGGGCACGGAACGCGACCGCTGCGTCACAGACGCGCCCCGACCGAGGTGCAATCCGTCCGCTGCCACGCTACTTCGCCCGCGGATGCGTCCGATCGTAGACCTCCGCGACCTGCCGCACCGTGAGCTGGGTGTAGCGCTGCGTGGTGGACAGCCGCTCATGCCCAAGCAGCTCCTGGATCGCGCGGAGGTCCGCCCCCTCCTCCAGCATATGGGTGCCGAAGGCGTGGCGCAGCGTGTGCGGGTGGGTCTCCGGCGCCATGCCGTGCTGGATCGCGATGCGTTTCACAATTCGACCGACAGAGCGGGTCGTCAGCCGACCGCTCGCCTTCACCCGGGCGCTGATCAGCAATGCGTTCACCGACTTGCGGGCAGCCTTCAGGCGCTCCTCACGCTCCGGCAGGTAGGTGCGGATGGCCGCGGCAGCCGCATCCCCGAACGGCACCAGCCGCTCCTTCGCACCCTTGCCACGCACCAGCAGCGTCCCCGCAGCCCAGCGAATGTGCTTCAGGTCCAGCCCGACCAGCTCTGCATTCCGGATGCCGCAGCCGTATAGCAGCTCGAAGATGACGCGATCGCGTGCCGGCCAGCCCGCCTCTTCTTCGTTGGGACCAGCATCGAGCGCGCGGTTGAGCTGCTCGATCGTCGGTACGCGCGGCAGATGCTTTGGCAGCTTGGGCGTCGACACCAGGGCGGCAGGATTCTGCTCAACATGCCCCATCCGCGCCAGCCACTTGTACCAGGAGCGGATCGCGGCCAACGCTCGCGCGGCAGAGGCCTTCGATAGCCCGCGGCTATAGAGCTCTGCCAGGTAACCGCGGATGTGCAGGTGCTCGACACGTGTGATGTCGCAGTGCTTGCCAAACTGCTGCTCGAGGTACGCGGTGAACTGTGCCAGCTCGCGTTGGTAGGCGCGGATCGTGTGCGCCGAGGCCCCTCGCTCACTTTCGAGCATGGCAAGGTACTGCTCACGCAGCGCGTTAAGGCCCGTGCTCACGCGCCGCCCCGCTGCTTGGCACGCGGATGATGCGCGCGATGCACGGCCTTCAGCCGATCGAGCGCGAGATGCGTGTACACCTGCGTGGTCCCGATATCGGCGTGGCCCAGCAACGTCTGCACGGTGCGGAGGTCCGCACCGTGGCCCACCATGTGGGTGGCGCAGCTATGGCGCAGCATATGCGGGCTGGCCGTCCCACCGGACCTGGTCTTCACCAGCTCCCAGATCCAGCCGCGGGTCAACGTCCTTCCCTGTTGCGACAGAAATAAGCCACCGCCCGTGTTTCCTTTCGCCAGCAGAGGCCGTCCACGCTCCACGTACTCGGCAAGCGCCTCGACTGCGGCACGCCCCACCGGAACGACGCGCTCCTTGTCGCCCTTGCCGCGCAGCCGCACCTGCCCAAAGTCCAGCTCCAGGTCCTGCGGCCGCAGGGCGGTCAACTCCGAGACGCGCAGCCCGCCTGCGTAGAGCAGCTCGAGGATCGCGCGATCGCGCAGCGCCACGGCATCCCCCGCTACGCCTGTCGCAGTCACGGTTGCAGTCTCAAGCATCTCGCTCACTTCGCTCTCGGCCAGCGCTTTGGGCAGTACCTTCCATGCCTTGGGCGACTCGACATTTACGGTCGGGTCGTGACGGATGCGCTTCTCGAGCAACAGCCATTTGTAGAAGCCGCGCAGGCAGGAGAGCTTGCGTGCGACCGTGCGCGGCTCGATCTGGTGCAGCCGTAGGTGTTCGACAAAGCCCGACACCTCGCGCTGCTGCGCCGTTTCGAGCACGGCGTGGGTGCCTTCGAGGTACTCGGCGAACGTGGTCAGATCGCGGCCATACGCCTCGCACGTGAGTGGACGCAGCCCCTTCTCAACCCGCAGGTAAAGCAGGTAATCGCGCAACAGTGCCGCGTTGGAGCCCGCCGCCACACCCTGATTATCTGTTCTGTGTGTGTACAAGGTGCGCTGGGTCGACGCCGCGAACCTACTTCGTTATGGCGGGTATGTGTCGGCCCGCACAGGTGCTGATGACACAGGGCCGGCCCTGCTCCCTATTCCTGCGCACCTGCACCCTGCTGTTAAATCTTCTGTCGCCGCCAGCGTCCCTGCCGGAACAGCACGATGCTCGCAGCGACCATGAACACCTCTGCAATCACGACGGAGGCGAACACGCCGTTCTCGCGCAGCGGCGTCTTGTGCGCCAGCCACCAGGATAGCGGCAGCTCGAGGATCCAGAAGCCGACCAGGTTGACCAGTGTCGGGGTCAGCGTGTCGCCCGCGCCGTTGAAGGCCTGCAGCAGCACCATGCCGTAAGCCCACAGGATGTTGCCGCTCGAGAAGATGCGTAGTGAGTCGGCAGCCACATGCGCGACGGCCGGGTCGCTCGTGAACAGGTGCACAATCTGCGGCGCGAAGATGAAGAAGACCACCCCCATCGAGCCAAGGAAGATCATGTTGTACAGCCCGGTGCGCCACACCGAGGCAGCCGCGCGATCTGGCCTTCCCGCGCCCAGGTTCTGCCCGACCAGCGTAGCCGCGGCATTGCTCAGCCCCCACGACGGCAGCAGGATAAAGATGATGATGCGAATGCCGACCGTGTAGCCGGCGAGCGCGCTCGCGCCGAAGACGCTGACGATGCGCACCAGCACCAGCCAGCTCGCCTGGCCGATCATGAACTGCAGGATGCCGCTTGCGGCGACGCGGATCAGCTTCACCATGACGCCGAGGTTCAGCCGCATCTGCCGCATGCCGATGCGCAACCTCTCTGTGCCCCGGGCAAGCCGATAAAACTGATACAGCACGCCGATGCTGCGTCCGGTCAGCGTCGCTGCCGCCGCACCGGTGACACCCAGCTTCGGAAAGGGGCCCCAGCCGAAGATCAGGCAGGGATCGAGCGCCAGGTTGATGATGTTCGCCACCCAGAGCAGCCGCATCGCGATTGCGGCGTCGCCAGCCCCGCGGAAGATGGCGTTGTTCAGGAACAGCAGCAGCAGCACACCGCCACCGCCGAGCGCGATACGTGTGTAGCCCGCGCCAGTGGCGACGATCTCCGGCGTACCGCCGGCCAGCCGCAGCAGTTGGGGCGCGTAGTGGATGCACGGCACCGCGATCATTACAGATACCGCGAGCGAGAGCAGGATGCCCTGCATCGCCGCCACGGCTGCGCCTTCGGAGTCCCTCTCGCCGATGCGCCGTGCCACCATCGCTGCCGTCGAGAGGCCCAGCCCGAGGCCGACCGCGATGATCAGCGTCAGCATCGACTCGGTCAGCCCGACGGTTGCTATCGCATTCGGGCCGAGCCGCCCTACCCAGAAGATGTCCACCACCGCGAACAGCGACTCGAGCACCATCTCGAGCACCATCGGGATCGCAAGCAGCAGGATCGCGCGGTTCAGGTTGCCCTTGGTGTAGTCGCGATGCGAGCCACGCAGCGCCTCGAGTATGGAGGGCCAGAGGCCGGGCTCGCGCGACTCGGCGCGCTCGTCACTCGAGAGGGTCGGTTGCACGGAGCGCACCTTTCACTGAGGCGTTTGTGCAGCGACACGCCTGCCCTGCCCGGAAGGCGACTAGCGACCGCCGGAGGGGTCTGAGGAGTCTGCTGCGTCGAGGTCTACGAACCCATACTGCCCGTGATACACACCCGGCGCATAGCACTGATTGTCGGCGTCATAATTTTTCGGACAACCGCCGGTAAATTGCGCGCGCCGCGGCGACAGCGCGTACTGCCACATGATGGCGTTGGGTAGCCCGAGCTCGGGCGAGGGACGCGGCGGCTTCGGCAGCACGGTGCACCCGGGGGACGGCGGGCACTCATCGCGTGCCACCCACAGCGGAATCTTCCATGACCCCGCCTGGCGCAACAGGTCCTGCGCCGTGTTCACGGTAGCGCCGTTGCCATCGTCCACAGGAATGCCCGAGCAGTAGACGCCTGCGCGCCATCCCGCGCGGCGCATGCCATCCACGAAGCCGAGAATGTAGTTGAGCTGCTCCGGCAACAGGCGCCCGCCCTCCTCCTGGTCGAGAAAGACCAGCGTGCCTTTGGGGAAGCCTTCCTTCACCGCCGAAGCGATCGCTGCCGCAGCATCGGCGCGACCCAGCGATGCGGCATCCTTGCCCTTTAGATCCTTGTCGACCTTGCCGTTCCAGAGCACCGCGAAGCCGAAGCCGCGGTCGCGCAACAGCGCTCGCTTCCCTGTCCAGGAGTTGGCGGTCTCGCCCGGGGGCGCGTTCAGCCAGTAGCCGGTGAAGGCAAAGGTGCGGTGCAGCGCTCCGAGCAGCGAGTCGCCGGGGTAGTCATTGCGATCCATGCCCGTAAAAGTCAGTCGGGTGGGTGGGGCGGAGGCTGACGCGTCCTGCGCCCGGGCCACGCCGCTCGACAGCACACATGCACTTAGCAGGACCGCTGCTCTCAAAAGGGCGGGGCTTGTCTTCATCTATGTTCGCGTCGCTCCGTCCATGGGGCATCCGGCAATTTCGACCGGGTAGCGCCCGCGGGGTCGTTGCTGGTACAGCTTTACCACGGCTCGGTATCATGGCCGGAGGAGAACGCTTGACCCCGACTCTTCCTGCACACCTCTCGGCCCGCGACTTCCATCAGGCCGTGCTCGCCGCATCTCCCCGCGTGGCCGTCTTCGACTGCGACGGTACGTTGTGGAGCGGCGATGCCGGCTTCGGCTTCATGCAGTGGTCCATCTCGACGGGCCTGGTTTCGCGCAATGCCGCCGACTGGATGGACTCGCGCTACCGCCTCTACCGCACGGGCGAGATCTCGGAGCTCGCCATCTGTGGCGAGATGGTGCAGCTCTACACCGGGCTTGAAGAGTCCGAAATGCGTGAAGCAGCCGCGGTCTACGTGCGCGATCATGTGCGCGCGAATGTCTTCGCCGAGATGACGGCGCTGATCGCCGACCTGCAGGCGCGCGACTGCGAGATCTGGGCTGTCAGTTCCACGAACAACTGGGTGATCGAGGAGGGTGTGCGTCCCTTCGGCATCTCGGCCGACCGCATTCTCTGCGCAAGGGTTGCCGTGGTCGATGGCCTCACCACCAGCCGCCTGCTCGACGTACCGACCGATGAGGGCAAGGCGCTGTCTCTCCAGCGTGTCGATCGCGGGCAGCCCGATGTGGTCTTCGGCAACTCGATTCACGATGCCGCCATGCTTGCGCTGGCGCGCGCTCCGTTCGCCGTGAACCCCACACCCGGCTTGATCGACATCGCCGGCGAGCGCGGCTGGCCTGTCTTTATTCCTGCTGCGATCACAGCCCGCAAGACCAACGACGCAGCCCAGGGATGACTGCCTCTCCCGGGCTGCGCATCGTCTCGCTTCAGCCCAGTGTCAGCATCATCCTGGACCACCTGGGCGCCCTGGACACGCTGGTGGGCTGCACCAAATACTGCGTCGAGGCGGTACCCGCACTCGCCGGGCGACCCATCACGGTCGTCAAGGACTCCTGGTCCTGCACCACGGACGAGATCCTCAGCGCACGACCGAATCTCGTCGTCGCCTGCGTTCCCTACCGCATGGAGTCACTCGCCGCGCTGCTCAAGGCGGGCTGCCCCGTGGTCACGCTCGCGCCCCGCACGCTCGCGGACATCGTGGGTGACATCCGTTTGCTCGGCTCCATCGTTCTTCGAACACTGGAGGCAGAGGCGCTCGTGCAATCGATGGATCAGCAGATCGAAGCCGTGCGGGCTGCCATCGCGGACCGTCCGCGCCCGACGGTCTACTGCGAGGAGTGGGGCAAGCCACTCATCCATTCGCAGCCGTGGGTGGCGGAGCTGGTGGAGGCGGCTGGCGGCCGCTTTCTCGGCACGCCCGCGGCCCAGACGACTCCCGAGGCCGTGGCTGCGGCCGACCCTGACGCCATGATCTTCTGCTGGTGCGGCGCCGGCGATCGCGTGCCGCTCGACCGCGTCATCGAACGGCGCGGCTGGCGGGACCTGAAGGCAGCCCGCTCGGCGCGCGTCTTTTGCATTGCGGATGAGTGGCTAAACAGCCCCGCGCCCAGCATTCTGCGTGGCTTACGAGCCATCGCACTCGCCCTCCACCCCGACCGTTTCGGCACAAGTTTCACGCCGGGCGAACAACCGCGCGGCCTGTCCATATAGTCCCGAGGCAGCATTTCACCATCTAGACACTTCAGGTGACAGACCACCCCAACCCGGATGTCACGCCCATGCCCGTAGACCGATCTCCGGGCGAGAGCCGTCGCCAGGGAGCAGGAGCCGTCGACGCGGCAGGCGAGGCGCGCCCCGAACGTACGGTGCGGCTGGTTGTCGCCGCCCTCATCCTCCGTGGCCAGGAGGTGCTCATCTGTCAGCGCCGTCCGGACCAGCCGCTCGGATCCAAGTGGGAGTTCCCCGGCGGCAAGATGGAGCCGGGCGAGAGTGCAGAGCAGGCACTGCGCCGCGAGCTACAGGAAGAGCTCGGCATCGAAGCCACCATCAGCACGCGCATCGCGCATATCCGCCACAACTATCGCAGCGGCGGCGCCGTCGATCTGCAATTCTTCGTCGTGAATGAGTACGCAGGCGAGATCAAGAACATCATCTTCCAGGATGTTCGCTGGTGCCCCCTGCGCAACCTGCCGCAGTACGACTTCCTGACCGCCGACCGCACGCTGGTGCGCGACCTCGCTGCGGGCAAGCTGCTCTAGCTGCCGCCCCTCAGCAACTGCACCATATAGGCGACGGACAGCACCACAATGATGCCAGCGGTCAGCCACGCCACCCCGTTCATCCAGCGCGGGTTCACATACTTGCCCATCAGGTCCTTGCGGTTGATCAGGAGCAGCATCATGATCAGGATCACGGGCAACAGCACGCCGCTCAGCACCTGCGTCTCTTCGACGACTTTCATCGGCTGGATGTGCGGCAGCAGCACCACGCCCGCGCCGCCCGCGATCAATAGTGTGTACAGCCAGTAGAACGCCGGGGCCTGCTTGAACGTTTGATCGACCCCCGACTCGAGCCCCAGCCCTTCGCAGATGGTGTACGCGGTCGAAAGCGGCAGGATGGACGCCGCGAAGAACGACGCATTGAACAGCCCTACAGCGAAGAGCAGGTATGCGTACTCACCGGCCAGGGGTTTCATCGCTTCGGCAGCTTCCGACGGCACATTGATAGCGCCCACGCCATGCACAAAGAGCGTCGCCGCGCACGCGACAACGATGAACCACGCGACCACATCGGTGAAGATCGATCCGATGATCACATCGAGGCGCGACGCGGAATAATCCTTCACCGCGATGCCCTTCTCAACTACGGAAGCCTGCAGGTAGAACTGCATCCATGGCGCGATCGTCGTGCCGATCACCGCGATCGTCATCGACACGTAGCCCGGGGTGCGCCAGACATTCTCGTGGGGCAGTTTGACGGTGGCCATCATCGCCTCGCGCCAGCTCGGGCCCGAGAGCACACCCGTGATGATGTACGCGATGTAGAAGACGCTCGCCGCCAGGAAGACCTTCTCGACGCTTTTGTAGTCGCCCTTAACCGCGAGCAGCCACACCAGGACGGCGCACACCGGCACCGAGATGTAGCGGCTGACGTGAAACAGTTCGAGCGAGCCAGAGATGCCGATGAACTCCGTCACCACGAGGCCGAAGTTCACGATCAGCAGCAGCACCATCGTGATGAATGTGGCGCGTAAGCCGAACTCTTCGCGGATGAGGTCACTCAGGCCCTTGCCCGTGACCACGCCCATGCGCGCGCACATCTCCTGCACGATCACCAGCGCCACCGTGATCGGCAGCATGGTCCACAGCAGTGAGTAGCCGAACTGCGCGCCGGCCTGCGAGTAGGTCAGGATGCCGCCGGCATCATTGTCTACATTGGCAGTGATGAAGCCCGGCCCGAGCACAGCAAGGAACAGCAGAACCCGGGTTTGCCAACGCTTCCACATGCGCTCGTTGTCGTTTCCTGGGGCTGCGAAGCTTCAAGACGAGGAGCGCAGGAAACGGCGCATGCGCACAGCCCACTGCCGACCATACCAGAACAGCTCAGGATGGCAATCGAGGCGGCCTGGGTGAGTTTAGCCCCGACCGCGGAGGAACGAGATCACATCATCGGCCTCGATGATGCCGACCAACCGGTCGCCACTGTTCACCACGGGTAGCGTGCGCAGGTTGTACTTGTCGAACAGCTCTGCCACCTGATTTTCCTTCGCATCCACGCGGCAACTGATCACCTGCGCCTCGCTCAGCACGGATAACCGCGTCTCAGGCCGTGCCAGCATCAGGCGCAGCAGCGGTACTGTGCCCTTGAATACCTCATGCGAGTCGGTGAGGTAGACCTCGCTCACGTTGTCGGGATCGCCTTCGAACTGTCGCAGCGCCTCGATTGCCTCGCTAACGCTCGCCTCGGCCCCCACCGCGACGAAATCGGTGGTCATGTAGCCGGCCGCCGAGTCCTCACGGAACTCGAGCAGCTCCTCGACCTCCTGCCGCTCTTCCGGCTCCATGCTGTCGAGAATTGCGTCTGAGTGCGCCTCTGGCAGATCGGCCAGCAGATCGGCAGCGGCGTCGGGATCCATCTCCTCGACGATGTCTGCCGCACCCTCGGAGTCGAGTGACGAGATCAGCGCACGCTGCAGCCTGGGATCGACCTCCTCGAGCGCTTCGGCCGCGACGTTTTCATCGAGGCTATGGAAGACGGCCTCGCGCTCTGCCGGCGCAAGATCTTCAAGGATGTCGGCGATGTCGGCCGGGTGCATCGCCGCGAGCTTCTCGTGCTCGATCTTGAGTCGCACTCGACGCGCGGGGTCGACCTCGATCACATCGACGAACTCCCAGGGAATGACACGCGCCGGCAGTCGCCGCGAGACCGCGGCCACACGCGCCGAAGGCAGCAGGCCCTTCAGCAGTCGCCGTGTCGCTCCACGTAGCCCGACCTCCACCTGCGTCACGCGCAGCGGCGTCGCCCCGGCCAGCGGCGCCTGCCAGCAGAGGTCCACATCATTCACGCGGACGACCTTGCGTCCGTGCACATCAATGATTTGCCGATCGAGCAGATCCTGCCGCAGCAGCAGCACGTTCTCCTGCCGTTCGGCGGAGAGCGGCTGCGCGTCGGCCGACATAGTCAACCCACCAGCCGGCGTGGGCCGCAGCCCATCAATCAGGATGTATTCGCGGCCGCGCGTTCCTTTGAGAACGAGCGCCAGCACGCGGCCGGCTTCCTGCCCTGTGCCGACGGCCACATCGGCGACGCGCCCGCGCATCTGTCCGGTCGCATCGACGACCGGCGTTCCCTCAAGCAGTGTGAGACTGCTCTCTTCTGTGCAGGCCACGTGCATGCGAGCCCGAGTCTATCAGTCGCCGTCGCAACGAACGAGGAGGCGGCGACGAGCTCTTAATGTAGTGAGGTCGGCGGTTCGTGAATGTGGTGGATCACGATGGTGTCGTCTTTGAACTCCACGCGGTCGTAGTCGCGACCCTTCGACGCCACGTAGCAGCCGCACTCGGTGTTCGCATGGTGCGCCAGGCTGATGCCGTCCTCGGTGCCCTTCAGTTCGCGATCCGCCCGGGCCAGCTTCATCTGCGCATCGCTCGCCGCCTTGGTCGTAGCGTCGGACTTCTGCGCGTCCTGAGCTTTCTGCGCAGCATCTGCCTTGGCCTGCGCGTCCGCGACTTCGGACTTGGCCTCGGCTAATTGCTTCTGTTCGTCGGGGGTGAGCTTTTCTGTCCGCACCTCGGGAGGCGGCGGAGTGCTGGGCGGGGGCGCCAGTTGCGGCATGCCGGAGAGCAGGAGAAACAGCAGCATCGACATAGGCTCATCCTATCTCGGGCTTGAGGTGACCATCATCAACCTTAGTTTCCTTGACATAGCGCCGGGCCGCAAAGCACACTGCCGAAACACAATGTATCGTCTGCAATGGGACAGCGGGGCAGGCAGATACCGCACGAGGAGCGAGAGTGACCGGATCCCAGGCGACGCGTATCAGCTACACACTCGACTCTTCCCTTGACAGCGTGAACCGGGTCGAGCACACGGCAACCGAGATGGCGCAGAAGGCCGGCTTCGATGAAGACGAAATCTTCCGCATCTCCATGGCAGCCCGGGAGGCAGCCGTGAACGCCGTACTGCACGGCAACAACTACAGCCCGGACAAGCGCATCACCGCCTCGTTTGAGACCACGCCCAAGTCGCTGGTGATCAAGGTCGCAGACCAGGGAGCCGGACTCGATCCCGCCACCCTGCCCGACCCGCTTGCCCCCGACAACCTGCTGCGCGGCTCCGGTCGCGGCATCTTCCTGATCCGCTCCTTCATGGACGAGGTGGAGTTTCGCCAACTCAACCCTGGCCTGGAGCTGGTCCTTATCAAGCACCTCGCAAGTGCCTGACCCGCGTGGTCAGGCAAGCGCAACAGCGCAGTCATTTTCAGGAGGAACACTGTGAGCATGAAAATCTCGACTCGTCAGGTCGACGGAGTCACCGTATTGGACACGAGCGGACGCATCACGCTCGGCGAAGGCAGCGTACAGGTCCGTGATGCCGTGCGCGATCTCCTCGCCAAGGGACAGAAGCACATCCTCGTGAACCTCGGCGATGTGAACTACATCGACAGCTCCGGCATCGGCGAGCTGGTCAGCGCCTTCACCACGGTCAAGAACCAGGGCGGCGAGCTCAAGCTTCTCAACCTGACCCGCAAGGTGCACGATCTGCTCCAGATCACGAAGCTCTACACCGTCTTCGACGTCAAGGACGACGAAGCCAGCGCTATCGCCTCCTTCAAGAAGTAGCTGCTCAGGCAGTCGCTCCACGAACGAGTGTCTTCGCAGAAAGGCTGCCCCACGGGCAGCCTTTCTGCGTTTCTGCGCCACCGCGCCGTCACACAGCGTTGATGCCGCCGTCCACAAACAGCTCCACGCCAGCTACGTAGCTCGAGTCGTCCGACGCGAGAAACACCGCTGCCTTCGCGATGTCGCTGCCCTCGCCGATCCGTCCTCTGGGCACCATGCTCGTGACGTACGCCAAGACCTGCGGATCGCCCGCCAGGGTCGCTGCATTGCCGGGAGTGTGGATCGGGCCCGGGCTGATGACGTTCACTCGCGGTCCCGTGCCGCGGAGCTCGGCGGTGAAGCCCCGGGCAAAGCTGCGTACGGCTGCCTTGGTCGCGCCATAAATCGACATCCCCGGAAAGCCGGAGCTGCCGATAAACGAGCCGTTCAGAATGATGGACCCACTCTGGTCCATCAGCGGCAAGGCCTTCTGCATGGTGAAGTACACGCCCTTCACATTGATATCCACGCAGTGGTCGTAGAACTCTTCGGTGACCTGCTCCTGCGGCTTCTGCTCATACACGCCCGCGTTCGCAAACACCACATCGAGGCGGCCCTTCTTCGCCTTGATCTCCGCATAGAGCCGGTCCAGATCCGCCAGCTTGCCGGAATCGGCCTGAATGCCGGCCGACTGCGCCCCCAGCTCCTTCACTGCCCGATCCAACGGCGCATCCCGGCGTCCGGTGATGAACACAAACGCACCTTCCCGGATGAACTCCCTCGCCGTGTCCAGCCCCATCCCCTCACTGCCGCCCGTCACGAGCGCGATCTTCCCGTCCAACTTTCCCATGTCACTCTCCTGTGTCGACCTGCCAATTAGAGCGCAGCGGGCTCACGCAGGAATTGCACAATCCGCCATGACGTTTGCCGGATCCTCCAGTTTCTCGCATCCTCGGCGTGCGTGCTGAGTCCAACCAGAACAGTGATCCCGAACCAGGAGCCTCGCTCGCCCCATCGTCTGGCGCACACCATCAGCCGCCTCTGCGCGGCGGACGGCTATCACGCAACCGCGATCCCGGGCTACTACCTCGCGCGGTTTACGACGACGGACCTGCCCCGGACAACGCTCGATCAGGCTGTGTTCTGCATCGTGGCCCAGGGAGCGAAGTCCATACTGCTAAACCAGCAGCGCCTGATGTACGACCCATTTCAATACCTGCTGGTCTCGCTCGACCTGCCGCTGGTCGGGCAGATCGAAGAGGCGAGCCGCGCCAAACCCTTTCTCGGCGCAAGCCTGGTGCTGAATTTCGAAGAGATTCGTGAGCTGATCGAGAGCTGCCCTCTGCCCCGGCAAACCGCGCCGCCACTCCGCCCTGGCCTGATGGTCGGCTCCATGGATGAGGAGCTGCTCGACGCGGTGACCCGGCTCACAGTGCTGCTCGGGCAGCCAGCGCAGATCGCGGTGCTCGCGCCCCTGATCCGCCGCGAGATCTACTACCGCCTGTTGGTCGGAGAACAAGGTGGACTGCTACGCAGCATGGCCGTCGATCACGGCAAGGTGCAGCGCGTGGCCGCCGGCCTCGGCTGGCTCAGACGCAATGCCGCGCGACGCATCCGCATGGAAGAGCTCGCGCGCGAAATGCACATGAGCGCCTCCGCCATGCATAGCTGGTTCCGTGCCGTGACAGGCATGAGCCCGCTGCAATTCCAAAAACAACTACGGCTGCAGGAGGCGCGCCGTCTGCTGCTCGCAGAATCGCTCGACGCAGGAAATGCCGGTCGGCGCGTCGGCTACGAGAGCGCCTCGCAGTTCAGTCGCGAGTATCACCGGTTCTTCGGCGCTCCGCCATTGCGGGATGTGGAGCGCCTGCGTGCTGCTCTCACCGGCACGCTGGCCGCCGACAATGGCCACGCCAATCTGGAGCGAGTGGCTGCTCCCGTCGCGGCCGATCGCACAGCAAGCGCCTAGAACTTCACCTGCGGCGCGTTGCGGGCTCCCTCGCTCGCCTGGAAGTACGCGTTATTCACGTGGTAGCCAGCCATGCCCGCCCAGATGCTGTTGGGAAACTGCTGGATGAACGTGTTGTAGTCGCGCAGCGTCTGGTTATAGCGGCGGCGCGCTACCTGGATGCGGTTCTCCGTCCCTTCCAACTGATCCTGCAGCGAGAGGAAGTTCTGGTTCGCCTTCAAGTCGGGGTACGCCTCGGAGATGGCCAGCAGCCGTCCCAGCGCCGAATCGAGCCGCCCGTTCGCCTGGATCTTCTCCTCGGGCGAGTGCGCATTCAGCAGGCCGGCGCGCGCGTTCGCAATGTCCGCAAACACGGTCTCCTCGTGCTTCGCGTAGCCCTTCACGGTCTCGACCAGGTTCGGGATCAGGTCAGCGCGGCGCTGCAGGGTCGTATCGATGTTCGACCATGCCTCCTTCACATCGCTGTCCTTCGCCACCATCTGGTTCTTCGCGCTCACATAGCTGCCGCCCACCAGCAGCAGCACAACCACGACCACTGCCAATCCGACCAGCCACCCCATGCCACGTTTCATCGTGTGTCTCGCTCCTTACGCTGTGTGCAGCTTACCGTGTCACTAAAACGACGCTCCGCCACCACCCGAATCGCCACCACCGCCGCCACTAAATCCGCCACCGTCGCCACCACCGCCGCCCCATCCACCGCCGCCACCGAAGCCCCCGCCCCAACCACCCCAGCCGCCGCCACCACGGTAGTAGCCGCCTCTGCGGCGAAAAAATCGCCCAAAGAAGAAAAGCAGCAGGATGCCGAAGAAGATGAGCTGGATGATCCCCGGGCTGGAGGATTGCGGTGCCTGCTCGGCCGGCAGCTCCCGCGTGCCTGCCAACGTGACGTTCGCGTTCTTCGCGATCACGCCAGCCAACTCCTGGCTGCCCTCGCTGACCGCGCTGTTGAAGTCATTGTTCTGAATCGCAGGGCGAATGCCGCGGCCGATGCGGCCGGCGAGGCTGTCCGGGACTACGCCCTCGAGACCGAGACCGACCTCGATGCGACCACGGTGAACGTCCGAGACCAGCAGCAGCAGAATGCCGCGATTCGTCTTCTTCTCACCGATGCCCCACTTATGGAAGAGGTCATTCGAGAACTGCTCGATCGGCTCATCTTCGAGCGAACGGATGGTCACTACGAAGAGTTGCGCGTGCGCTTGCTGTTCCAGTTGCAGGCAGAGCGCGTCCGTCGACGACTCAACATTCGGCGACAGCACGTGTGCGAAGTCACTGACATAGTTGGTCGGGGCGGGGAGCTGGTCCACGCGCTCCGCATGAACGACCGGCAGCAGGAGCCAGCCGGCGAACAGGAGGAACAAGATGACCCGCACACAAGAGGAGAAAGCGCGCACACTCACATTCTATTCGGTGGCTTGCACTGAGTTGTCAGCGACTCCGGGCGCACAAAAAACGGGCGCCCCTGTACGAGGGCGCCCGCTGTGAGGAGCAAGTGGCTACTTCGAGCTCTTGCCGCCGCCGCCATTTACCTGCTGATTCAACTGCTGCGCGAGCTGCAGATGCTGCTGGATCACCTGGCTGCCCTGGGTGACCACTTGCTTCAACTGCGGGTCCTGCGTCGTGCTCTGTTCCCGCTGGAACTCCATGTTGTCCTTCTTGTGATCGGCCAGCATGTCCTTGGCGTAAGCCTTATCGAAGGCGTCCCCATTCAGGGACTTCATCTTGTCCATCTTCTTCATATCGCCGCTCGGGGGACTGTCGGGCACCGTCACGCCCATCTGTTCGGCCACCGGCTTCATCTGGTCGATCAGCTTCGTGTGGTCGTCGACCATCTTCTGCGCAAACTGCTTGACCTGATCATTGCTACTCTTCTCAAGCGCCAGCTTGCCCATTTGAACTTCGCTCATGCTGCCGCCGAGCGCTTTCTTGACGAAGGCCTTATCCATTCCCTTGCTGCCGGTGTTCTGGGTCACGCCTTGACCCATCCCGGGCTGATCCTGCCCTGCGGCCATGCTGCCCGGGCCGCCGGTCGACTGCGACGCCGAGCCCTGCTGTCCGCTGCCTCCTGCGCTTCCCGTCGCGCCCGTGCTGCCGGTCTGCGCCCACATGGGGCTGGTACAAAGTGCCGCGGCCATGGCCAGAGTCCACATTCGATTGCTTCTCATGATTCCTCCGTGTTGCTGTTTGAGTCGTGTTGCTGTGAGTCTTTCGACGCGGGCTCCGCACCTGCTCTCGAATTGTGCAGAGCACATGACGGCGCAGTGCCGTCGCAGACGCCCGTACGCCTGCTAGATAAGTAGCCCACCGTGGCACGATCGTTGCCCGCACTTCAGCGAAACTGCTCCTCGCTGCTCGATACCACGCAGTCACACAAGGCAACCCTTCGCGCTGAGAGCAAGCAGCTATCCTGAAGGCATGCCTGAGTCAGCCAACCCGCCCGTTGCCCGCCGCGAGCCCACCACCACCCGCCTGCACGGACACACGCTCGTCGACGACTACGCCTGGCTGCGCGAGAAACAGTCGCCCGAAGTCACCCGTTATCTTGAGGAGGAAAACGCTTACGCGGAAGCCTGGATGGCTCCCACGCGAGAGCTGCAGGAGACGCTCTACCGCGAGATGCTGAGCCACATCAAGGAGACCGACGAGTCGTACCCCTACCGCTACGGCAACTACTTCTACTACTCCCGCACGATGGAAGGCTCGCAGTACACAATCTACTGTCGCCGCCAGGGCGCGATGGACGCACGGGAAGAGATCATCCTCGATGGCAACGAGTTAGCCAAGGGACACCCGTTCATGTCGCTGGGCGGCTTTGCGCTGTCTGAAGATCAACAGCTGCTCGCCTATTCCGTCGACCACACCGGCTTCCGCCAGTACACGCTGCACGTGCGCGATCTGCGCACCGGCGAGACGCTTCCCGACACTGCTGAGCGCGTTGGCTCGATCGTCTGGGGCAACGATGCCCGCACCCTCTTCTACTCGGTTGAGGATGAAGAGACGAAGCGGCAGCACCGCCTCTATCGCCATCTGCTTGGCGAGCCGCAGTCGAACGATGCGCTCGTCTTTGAAGAGCCGGATGAGCGCTTCAACCTCGGCGCCGGCAAGACGCGTGACCGCCAGTACCTCTTGCTCGAGATCGCGAGCCACACCACCAGCGAGATCCGCTTCCTGCCCACCGCGGAGCCCACCGGCGAGTGGCGCCTGATCGAGCCGCGCCGCGACAACATCGAGTACTACGCCGATCACCGCGATGGGCTCTTCTACATTCGCGCCAACGACGCCGGACGCAACTTCCGCCTGGTCACCGCGCCAGTTACCGATCCCGCGAGCGCGCAGTGGCGCGAGATCATTCCCCATCGCGAGAACGTGATGCTTGAGGATGTCGACCTGTTCGCCGACTTTGCCGCGGTGGGCACGCGCTCGAACGGTCTACCCCACATCGCGATCGCAGGATTCCAGCAGGACGGCGCCATCACCGAGGGTCGCGAGATCGACGTCCCGGAGCCGGTCTACTCGATCCACGGCGGTACCAACCCGGAGTTCTCGACCACAAGTTACCGTTACGGTTACCAGTCTCTCGTGACGCCCGCGTCGGTGTACGAGATCGACATTGCCTCCCACACCTCTATCCTGCGCAAGCAGCAGGAGGTGCCGGGCGGCTTTGACCGCACGCTCTACGCATCGGAGCGCGTCTTTGCCCGCGCTGAGGATGGCACCGCCGTCCCCATGTCGATCGTCTACCGTCGCGACCAGAAGACCACCCATAATCCGCTTCACGTCTATGCCTACGGTTCGTACGGCTACTCGCTCCCGCTGGGCTTCAACAGCAATCGATTGAGCCTGCTCGACCGGGGCGTGGTGCTCGCGTACGCGCACATCCGCGGCGGCGGCGACATGGGCAAGCCGTGGCATGACGCTGGCCGTCTCATGCAGAAGCGCAACACCTTCACCGATTTCGTCGCGGCTGTCGAGCACCTCACTGCGCATGGCTTCGGCGACCCAGCGCGTGTGTCGATCGAAGGCGGCAGCGCCGGCGGGCTGCTGATGGGCGCAGTCACCAATCTCAGACCGGACCTCTTCCGCGCCGTCATCTCGCATGTGCCATTCGTCGACGTGATGAACACCATGCTGGACGCGTCGCTGCCGCTCACCGTGCCCGAGTACGAAGAGTGGGGCAATCCCAACGAGCCGGACGCCTTCAGCTACATGCTCAGCTACTCGCCGTATGACAACCTGAAACCCGGCGCGTACCCGGCCATTCTGGTGAAGACCTCACTCAATGACAGCCAGGTCATGTACTGGGAACCTGCGAAGTACGTCGCACGCCTGCGCACGTTCAAGCAGGACAACACGCCGCTGCTGCTCTACACCAACATGGCTGCCGGCCACGGCGGCGCTTCGGGCCGCTACGACTACCTGCGCGAGATCGCGTTCGACTACGCGTTCCTGCTACGGACGCTGGATATCGTATCAGCGAGTGCTTAAACGAGAAGAGCCGCAGCACCCGCTGCGGCTCTTCACTTGATCGACTCTGGTGAGTTACTGGACCGTTACCGGGCAATAGGGGGAGGGATCGCGCACCGGGTTGCAGGGAATGCCCTGCCCCGCGGCGCGGCTCATCGTGATGCTGTTGAACTCACCGTTGGTCGCCGTCGCAGAATTGCTCGGGCCGCCTGCCGTCTGTGTTGTCGAGCGCAGATCCAATCCGAAGTTCTGCAGGAACACGTTCGCCGTCACGACGTCCGTATCTGTTCGTATCGAAGTGACGAACTGGCTGTCCTTCGCCAGCACGTAGACCTTGCCGGTTCCAGTCAGCGAGACGGAGGCGATCATGTCCGGGTGCCCGCCACCGAACACCGGGATCGTCTTCGTCACGGTGTAGCTGGTCAGGTCGACAACCGAGACTGTCCCATCCAGCTGATTCGCAACATAGGCGCGGCTGCCATCCTGCAGGATGGTGACGGCGACCGGGCCATGACCAACCGGAACGGTGTGCGTCAGCCCGAAGTTTGGTCCGTCATTGCCGTAGATATCGAGCGCCACATTTACAACCGTGATCGTGTTGGAGTCGTAGTTGGCGGTCACCAGCACGCCCGCTGGCTGATACAGCGCCGCATGCACGGGGCCGAGACCAGCCACTGTCCCGGTGCTCAACGAGAGCGTCGGATGCGCGGCATCGATCGCGTTCTGCTGCACGTTGATCACGCTGACGTTGTTGCTGCCACGATTCAGGATGAACGCGCGATTGTTGTCGCCCGACATCAGACCGTACACCGGGCAGACACCCACCGGCAGCCGCGCCGAGATGTTGTTCACGGTGGTCTCGATCGCAGACACCTCGCCGTTGTGCGTGGCTGGCACGCTGGCGGGCGTCTCGCAGTCGTTCATGCCGAGCGGCACGCCACCCGTGGCAGTCTGGCTGATGGCGTAAATGCGGCTGGAGCGCGGGGTGCCGGCGAACTGCACCGGGTTCGGCGCGATCGGAATCTCCTGCTGCAAGGCCGGGGCGGTCGCGACCGTGTTCGACGTGGACGGCGGCACCTGCAGGCTCAACACCGCAAGCGCTGCATTCGCCGAAGCCACAGCAGTGGGCGACAGCGGCGAGAACGGCTCGAGCAGATACAGATCGTTTGTACCCACGAAGATCGCTGTCGGATTCGCGCCCGGGGTCAGCGTGGAGTTGGTCACATTGCGCGTCTGCAGCCCGAAGCTGCTGCTGGCGCTGATCGCCACAGTCGTCGGGTAGGCATCCAGCGTGACGCTGGTGTTGCCGTTGCCGTTCAGGCTGTAGCCCCCGCTGCCGCTGCTGTTCAGCGCAAACGAGAACGGGCCGGTGCCCAGCGTGGCCTGTGCCGTGATCGTGTCACCCGTTCCGCTGGTCAGCGTGGCCAGCCCGGTCACGGAAGGACCACCGCTGGACAGCACCACAAAATTGGCACCGGCAGACTGAGACGCAGGTCCGGTGGGATTGATCGGGGTCACGACAGGACGGTATTGGGCACCACAACCGCTTAGCAGGCCCAACAGGCCCACGGCTGCAAGCCAAGGGGTTTTCACCCCTGCTCGACTCAGCACTCGCTTCAACCTCATGCAGACAGATATTTCGTGATTGTTCTACCGGATTGTAAATCAGCGGTGAGGGCCGGGTGTCGGCGGCGCACTCTCCTCCACGAGCGCCGCGATTCGCTTGCGCAGAAAGACCGTGGCCTGCGGGTTGTCGTTGTAGCGCTCGCACGACACGTAGCCATGCCGCCGATAAAAGCGCAAGGCGGCCACAAGATCGTCCTTCGAATCGAGGTATAGCCAGCAATAGCCTTCCCTGCGGGCATACTGCTCCAGCGCAAGCAACAGCGCGTCCGCCACGCCCTGGCCACGCGCCGCGGGGCGCACGTACAGGCGCTTGATCTCCCCCGCATCGTCGATCGTGCTCAGCCGGCGCAGCGCGATGCACCCTGCCAGCTCCCCGTCTGCGTCGGCCAGCCACAGCCCTGCTCCGGTCGCGAAGTAATCGCCGGCGAAGCTCTCCGGCGAGTCGCGCTTCACCACGCCCACGGCGTCGTTGTACTCCTGCACGATCGCGTATGCAGCCGCGCGGTCATCCTCGCCGGCACGCCACACCCTCAGGCTCACCGCAGTCGCAGCCGCCAGCCGGTGTAGCTTGCAATCTCATGCAGCACGCGGCGCAGGTGCTGCCACCGGCTGATGGGCCGGCCCACGGCGCGCGGCGACGTGTAGACGGTCAGCCCATAGCTTTCGCACAGCTCGTGAATGCGGAACAGGTGCGTGCCGTCCGAGACCGCGATGATGCTGTGCAGTTGGTTCTCTCCGGCGATGGCGGCCAACCGGCGCGCGGATGCGACCGTCGACCGGCTCTGCGTCTCCGCGATAATCTGCGGCTCGGGCACACCCTGCGCCATCAGGTAGCTCTGCCCCACTTCGCCCTCGGAGTGCCGCGGATCGCCGCTACCCCCAAGCGTGATGATCAACGGCGCCATGCCGCGACGGTACAGCAGCAGTGCCTGCTCCAGCCGTGCGCGCAAGACCGGGGACGGGCGCCGTCATATTCGGCCGCGCCGAAGACGGCGATCGCGTCCGCAGGCCGTGCCTGGTCTGTGGTCGCATACTGCTCGATCCGGCTGTACACCCACCCGCACCACACCAGCAAAAACACGCCACACACCGCCGCCACACTGCGCAGCAGCGTGCGCCGTGCCGGCCAGCGCATCAGTCTCGCCGCAACCGGGCCTGCGACATGGGCGTCCGCGTTCATGGTGTGGCGCTCCCGCCGAATCAGCTCTGCAGTGCCAGCGCAATCTCGTGCGTCGGGATCGCTCCCTCGCGCAGGATCGCCCACGCGCCGTCACCGCCGGACAGGTCGACGATGGTGGTGTGCGCACTCCGCGCTGTCGGCCCGCCATCCACGATCAGCGGAATGCGATCGCCAATCTGGTCGCGCACACAGGCCGCGTAGGTGCACTCCGGTGCGCCCTGCAGGTTGGCGCTGGTCGCCGTCACTGGCAGGCCAAACGCCGCCACGACTGCACGCGGAATCACCGCATCCGGCACGCGCAGGGCAACGTTGCCCGTATTCGCAGTCGAGCGCAGCGGCAGCTTCGAACCCGCGCGCACGATCAGCGTCAGCGGCCCTGGCCAGAAGCGTTCCGCGAGTGTGTCAAAGGCATCGCCGAGTTCGCGAGCGATGTCGTACGCCTGCGATACATCGGCAATCAAGAGCGAGAGCGGCTTGTGCTTCAGCCGGCTCTTCAGGTCGTAGATACTCTCGACCGCACGCAGGTTCACCGGATCCACGGCGAGGCCGTAGAAGGTGTCCGTTGGGAGACCGACCACTGCGCCCGAGCGCAGACACTTGACGATATAGGCGACGCGGTCCGTCTCCGGCTCGTCCGGATGGACACGAAGGATCTCTGCTGACAAGGACGCTCCCCGAACACTCCGGCCGCATTCGCCACCACCTGAACAGCAGGCGTGGCCATCCGGCGCGATGGTGCTTGCGATGCACAAGCATAGAGCATTTTGCTTCCAACCGTGCCTGCAACTCTGGCCGCTCCGGCGCACGCGCCCCGCATCTCCACGGGTAAAATCGCCCCCATGGCAGGAGTCCTGCGCTCACCCACGCCGCGACGTATCGAGAGCCGGCAGAATCCGCGGGCGAAAGAGCTGCGCGCGGCACTCGCGCACGGCGGCAGGACTGATGCCGGGCTGATCGCAATTGAAGGCGAGCACCTGCTCGAGGAGGCCGTACGGAGCGGGCTGCACATCGCCACCCTGTTTCTGCGCGATGACCGCACGCGACCCGCGATGATCGAAGCGGATGAGGTGTTTCTCCTGCCCACGGCCGTCTTCGAAGGCCTGTCCGCGACCGAGACGCCGCAGGGCATCGCCGCGCTGGTCGCACCGCCAGCGATGACGCCGGCCGCTGTCTTCGATCACCCCGCACCACTGGTGCTCGTGCTCGTCGCCCTGCAGGACCCCGGCAACGTCGGCACGCTGATCCGCTCAGCCGAGGCCTTCGCGGCAACGGGAGTCCTGCTGCTGCCCGGCACGGCAAGTCCGTGGAACCCCAAGGCGCTGCGCGCGTCTGCCGGCTCAGCCTTCCGCGTGCCCCTGCTCTCTGCTGCCGAGGACGGGGCGCTTGCCCTGCTCCGGAGCCACCGCGTGGCCACCTTCGCCGCCGTGGCCCGCGCCGGTGTCGCGCCCTCAGCCGCGAGACTCGACAGTCCCGCAGCGCTCCTGATTGGCAACGAAGGCGCGGGCCTGCCTGCCTCGCTCATCGCCGCCGCGGACCACCGCATCACGCTGCCCATGCCGGGCCGCGTAGAAAGCCTCAACGCAGCCATCGCCGGCAGCCTGCTGCTCTACGAATGTGCCCGCCAGCGCAGCGCGGCCCAGGCGTCTGTGCTTGCAGGTGTTCCGCGATGAGCCTCTTCGGCGGCACGCCCGAGCTCCCTCCTTCGCGCGAGTCGCGCCACGCTCCGCTGGCCGAGCGTATGCGCCCGCACTCACTCGCCGACTACCTCGGCCAGCAGCACCTGCTCGCGCCCGGCAAGCCGCTGCGCCTGCAGATCGAATCCGGCGACCCGGCCTCCATGATCTTCTGGGGACCGCCGGGTGTCGGCAAAACCACGCTCGCCAAGATCGTCGCCGAGACTACGCAGGCCACCTTCATCGAGTTCTCCGCCGTGCTCTCCGGCATCAAGGAGATCAAGCAGGTAATGATCGATGCGGAGAAGGCTGCTCAGTACGGCTCCCGCACCATCCTGTTCGTCGACGAGATTCATCGCTTCAACAAGGCACAGCAGGATGCCTTCCTGCCTTACGTCGAGCGCGGCACCATTCGTTTGATCGGCGCCACCACGGAGAACCCGTCGTTCGAGATCATCGCTGCCCTGCTCTCCCGCTGTCGCGTCTACACGCTGCAGCCGCTCAGCGAACAGGAGCTGCTGACGCTGCTCGAGCGCGCACTCGCTGACCCGCGCGG